>JBLNFG010000962.1:0-4291 GCA_050263495.1 Myxococcales bacterium
TGCTTGTCGTCGCGCTTGTTCTCGCGGCGGCTGCGGAGAATGCGCGGTACATCTACCGGCAACCCCGTTCTGTCTCGCGCACCCTGGCGGTAATTGCCTTCGACCTCTCGCCGCAAGTGGCTCAGCATCAATGCTGGCGGGGTGACCAAGACGAACCCGATGAAGCAAAACGCGTACGCGAGCCCGGCACCCAAAACGGTAGCAGCAACCAACTGCAACAGGGAGAGCGCGATAATCTGCTGGTCATGAACGGCGCCGCGGCGCGTTGCGACGCGAAGGATCTGAAGCTCTGCCGCAAACTCTACGGCGAGCGTGAGGGGATTCGCACCTTGCGTCCAACGCCCAAGCTGCATCACGAGCAAGCCAACTGGAGCGTACGTGCCGAAGAGCCGCCAAGCGGTGAGGTCTTGCCACTTTGCGGGAACGAAGAACGCGAGCGCTAGAGCGGAGAGTAAAACAACAGACAATAGCTTGGGGAACTCGCCGGTGGTTACCAGCGACAACATGCCCAAGCCCACGAGTGAATCGAGCAACACCCGGTGCACGAGTCCAAACCTCATGGTTGGCCTCCGATGCAAACACGCGGGCAAGGTCTCTCGTTAGCCACGTTCATCGTTCGATCCTCAGCTCTCTAGAGCCGTGGCCGGTACGGGAGAACATCGCGTTGCTCCGACGCGAACCCGTGGTGTTTGGCTGGTTGGCAGCTGCGGGCGGCGCGAGTGCAACGAGCGCGAGGAAGGTGAGAAGGGGATCCGCGCCTGTGGAAGGCGTTACCGTCAGATGCTGACCGGTAGCAGTGCGCAAGTCGACGGTGTCTCCGCGCCGAATGTGCGCAACTGCGCGCGAGGCAACGTCGCGAACACGACGTTCGAACTGCTCGAGGACTTCGGCTGTGATCGGTTCGCAATGAGCAGTATCGTCCAGAAACAGATTCACGGCACTGCGCGTCTCGCGTGCCCGTTCTTTGAGAACCATTTGTTCGGCGCAGGCGCTGCGGCGCCAATAGATGTCGCGAGGATCGTCGCCCTCCCGCATCGGTCTTATTCCGACGATTTCGTCACTCTGACCGCGCGCTTGGGTGCCGTCCGGTCCTGGACCGCGCTGGGTGCCCTCAATACGCAGGCGAACTGGGTCGACGGCAGGGTAGGTAACCAGGGTGTCTTCGGCGGCGATTTCGCGCGACTTCTCGAAGAGGCCGAAAGGGAACCGAGTCGCAACGCGAAAACCGATGTGTTGATCGAGACCGCGCCTGGCGGGTGTGCGTCGGTATGCGGCAACTTGGGCCGATTGGGGGCTGACCTTAAGATAGAAGCATCGCTTGTCCGCAGCCTGGGCGGCTCGGAGGTCTTCGACCTCGATGGCATACGAGGGGGCGCGGCGCTTTTGATTGAACACTTCAATCTCGACGATGTGGGGTCGCTCAACCTGTGCTCGACGTGGAAGTCTCCGTGTGATGCGGAGATCCCTTAAGCTCATTTCGCTCAGCACGCCCGAAATCACAATCAGGGCAAGCAGCAATCCAAGCAGCAAGTAAAGGAGGTTGTTCCCGGTGTTGATTGCGGCAAATCCAACACCTAGGGTGATCCCGACGTAGTACTTCCCTTCACGGGTAATGCGCAGCCGCCGCGGGATTTTCATCCGATCGGCGAAACGCCCTAACCAGTTGGCCTCCCCCGCGTTGGGCGAAGCAGGCGCTGGAGCCTTCAAGGGGTGAGGTGTCACGTTCGGACTCAGAGCGGCACGGGCACCCTTGCCACGATGTCTCGGACCGTGGCCTCAGCTTCTTCCCGATCTGCGGCGTAGCCTTCGGACTGAGACATCAAACGAACTCGGTGTGCCAACAAAGGAACAGCCAGGTCATGAATGTCGTCGGCGATACAGTAACGCCTGCCATTCAACAGAGCACGAGCGCGGGCTGCATGGGCCAGGTTCATGCCTGCGCGTGTGGATGCACCTAACGATAGTGCTGGGGCGGAACGCGTTGCGTTGATAATCGCCTGGAGATACGCGCCGAGGGCGTTATCGATCGTAATTCGATCGACGGACCGTTGGAGCAACGCCAAAGTCTCGGTATCGATCACAGTTGGAACGTTTTCGACGTGGTCGGTATGGGGACTCAACATCAGCCGCGTCTCTACCGCTGGAGAGGGATAGCCAATGCGGGTTCGGACCATGAAGCGGTCCAGCTGAGACTCTGGAAGCGGGAAGGTACCGGCGAAGTCGTGTGGGTTTTGCGTTGCGACGACGAAGAATGGATCGGGTAACGGGAGGGTGCGTCCATCCAAGGAGACTTGCCGTTCGCTCATGGCTTCCAGCAACGCCGATTGAGTTCGCGGGGTCGCACGGTTGATTTCGTCGGCAAGCAGAATGTTGGTGAAGACCGGGCCAGAGCGCAAAACGAATTCGGCGCGTCGTTGGTCGAAGACCGAGACGCCGAGAACGTCGCTTGGAAGCAGATCGCTGGTAAATTGCACCCGTCGCGATTCGCCGCCGACGGCGCGCGCGATTGCACGAGCAAGCGTTGTTTTACCCACGCCTGGGACGTCTTCGACGAGCATGTGTCCGCGCGCGAGCAGGACCGTTACTGCCAGCATCACGACTTCTGGCTTTCCGTCCAACGCGGCGTCTAGGGCGCGGCGAAGCTCTGCGAGGCGCTCGAAGCCCTCGTGAGCTATCGCGGTGGCGGTGCTGGTCATCGGGACCATCGTAGCATGCTGTTGGTTCGGATCAGTGGTGTCCGGTGGATTGGAGCATTGGCCGACTGAGGACCGGTTGGGGTTCCAGGCGGTCACAGTAGACAGTTACGTGCGGGCAAGGTTCAGTCTTAAGGTGTCTAGATGTTCCAAGATCTGGGCGCCAGTGGTAGGGGAACACGTGGCGTCTGCAATCCGTGTTGTGGCTAGCGGCGTGACCAGGCGGTTTGGCGCGTCATGGGTTCTCAGAGGAGTTGACGCGATATTCGAGCCAGGCACAGTGACTGTGGTCGAAGGTGCGAATGGGGCGGGCAAGAGCACCCTTCTGGGCATTATTGCTGGGCTGATTCGTCCGACGGCAGGAGAAGTGACTTGGGATCCCAGTGGCAAGAGAGTGGGTGAGCAGCGCTGGTTTGTTGGCTGGGTTGGGCACGACTCTTTGAGTTATCGCGAGTTGACGGCGCGCGAGAATGTCGTGTTGGCTGGAAGACTGTGTGGCCTTCGGGCAGAGGTGGTTGAGCAGAGCCTGGATCGCGTGGGGGCAAGAGCGTTCGCCGACAAGCGGGTAGGGCTGCTCTCGCGAGGGCAACGGCAGCGTGTGGCGCTTGCTCGTGGAATCGTCCACTCGCCGCGGCTGCTCCTGTTGGACGAGCCGTTCACAGGGCTCGATTCGGCGGGCTGCATGCTTCTCGAGAAGGTGATTGGGGAGGAGCGTAATCGGGGCGCGATCATTGTGCTCGTCAGCCACGATGCGTCGCTCGCCACGCGTTTGGGTGCCGCTCGTGCGACGCTCGAACGCGGGAAGCTAAAGATAACAGGTCCTAGGCCGTCCGTTTAAGGTTCTTCCGTGACGCGACGTCGCTTCGCTCGGCCAACTCTCCCTGCCCACCACCACCTCTTCTGCAGCCTTCGCCTTGCTCCTCCAAATCCGTGCTCGTAACCAGGCTGTCGCGCGCGGCTGAGTGGGTGTCTGTCGTCCTCACCTCTGGACTTCCATGCGTGCGGCTGCAACCGGGGATTTGGCTGCGCGGCAGACTGGACACCCTGGACACCGCCCTAGGCCAAGAGCGTGACCGAACAATGAGACAGGCTCTTCGGTACCCATGGTCTGCATGCCCCCGTCAGCTGAGTCCCGATTCCACCGGAGTCCTTGTGTGCAGTGCCGTCCGAGAGTTTCCAGACTGGTGCCGTCAATCGCGCGAACACGAATCGGCAGCCGCTAACCGCCCAAGCCGTTGCTCGAGCCGCAGCTTCGGAATTGCCGTTGCTTACACTCTACGAAGTCATACGCACGCACCCTGACGCTCTCTGGCCGTAGCAAACAACGGGGCGGGATGCGCCGATGCGGTTGAGCCGCTGCTGCTCCTGCGAGTCGTGTGTCTAACTCGCCGGACGTCTCCCAGACGGACTGCCCGAAAGTTTCGACGGCACACCGCCATTTCTGTGTCTGCGCCCCTGAAACGCGCTTGCCCGGACGGACAGGTTTGGCTTGATCGGAAGCGTGGAAGGTGAGTCGTCGCTTCGCGTGGAGGGAGAGTCGGCCCCCGACCTCGGGCGGATCCCGTTCGTCAACGGGCGACGGGCAGCGCAGCACTTGA
>JBLNFG010000963.1:0-4234 GCA_050263495.1 Myxococcales bacterium
CAGCAGCGTGAAACGAACCATTGCCACGCTCTCGAAGACGCTGCAAGAGCGTGGGGACCCTCGTTCGATTTACTGCGCGGAGCTCGAGGTTCAAGTACCCCAGGGTTGAGTCAGCGCGGACACTGGACTACTGCTTCTGGCGAGTAATGACTCGTCGCCCAAGCTAGCCGATCGTACACAGTTGCGGCTCCGACGAGAGTGGGGGCACACAGCTGCGACTCTGACGAGAGTGAGGGCACACAGCTGCGACTCTGACGAGAGTGGGGGCAGCCTCGCTCGAGGGCGCCCCAGCGTGGCTAGATTGCGCAGCCAGTCCGGCGGCGCTTGCCAGGAGATCCCGCGTGAACTCCCAATTGTCTAAGATAAGCTATGACATCAATTCGCGCGTGCGAGCATGTCTCGTGCAAGCCGTTGGCGGGGAAGATATAGAGGTGTTCTGTGAAGACTCAGTGCAACGGCTCAAGGCAGCCCCCCACGACTAGTCACGTCTCCATTTTTAGGCAACTCCGTATAGCCATGAATGGTTCAGCGCACACTCTGGGATTCGGTTCGCAGCCATTGCAGGCGGCGAACTCTGACGCGCAGCCTCCGTCACTAGTGTCCGGCGCCGGCCAGGATTGGATTGCACGTCGCGATCGGGAAGTGGCTCGAAGACGAGTTGTCGCGCCTCGCACGGCATTGGAGCGCCAAATGGTCGAGCTATGGCAACGCGTCTTACGAATGAAATCGATCGGCGTCACTGACGACTTCTTCGAATTGGGCGGGTACTCCCTGCATGCTTGTATGCTGATGACGCAGATTAGGCAGGAATGGCTGGGAGATCCCGTTCGAACAGTGGCTCATGCGTCCCACCGTCGAGGGCGCGCTCGCGATCCGTCGCCCCGTGGAACAGGAAGCGCCCAAGAGACGATTCCTCGTCTTCAACGCTTCGGGTGGACAACCGCCACTCGTGCTATTTCCTGGGTTGTGCGGCTCACCCGCCTCGTTTCGCGGATTGCCGGAGGCATTGGGGACCGACCAACCGCTGTATCTAGCAGACAGCCTCGATATCGAAGCCCCGCAGGAGCTGCTCGTAGCGAGCATCGAACACATGGCGGATGCGTACGAAACAGATCTCCAGCGGCTTTGTCCAACCCGTACGCTCATTCTTGGTGGGTACAGTTTTGGTATGCTGCTGGTATTAGAACTGGCCCGACGCCTGTTGACCCATGGCTATTCCGTGCCGCTCTTGGTATCGCTCGAAAGCGCAGCCCCGAACTATCCAAAGTTCTTACCTACGAAGCAGCGGGTGCTAGCGCATTTACGCGAGATTGGTTTCGGGGAGCAGCGGCGATACATCGCGGACCGATTGAGCAACACGTATCGCAGGCTCTTGCGCTCTCTTCACCGTGAGTATCTCCTGATACCGCATGTGCAAGCCTCCTCGTCGGAAGTGCGTCAAATCACCAAACGCCTGTTCGACGTGAGCATTGAGGCGATTGAGCGTTACCAACCGCGCTTCACCGTCGAGACTGACCTCTTGTTCTTTCAGGCGCACACCCCAGAACGTCGGATAGGCGTTCAGCCGCACGATCCGCAAGCCGGCTGGAGCAGCTACATCGGTGGTAACATCACGGTCGTTCCCGTTGCCGGCGAACATGGCACGATTCTCAATTCCACCAATCGAGAAGTCATTGCTCGACGCTATCAGCAGCACATTGAGGCGCTCGGCCTGGCTGTCCAGAAAACGCCGCAGAGCAGGGCGTGATACCGAAACCAAGCTACATGGCGTCGCCTGTGCACTCGGAGGCAACGTCAAGCTCGCAGGTAGGCGAGATACTGTTGCTGGTCTCCTTGCTCGGGCGATTGTAACGCTTGGTCAAAGTCGTGGATCAGCGCCCAAAGCGAGCCGCTACTTCGGACCAAGCACTGTGGGCCATCTGTGTAGGCTGGGCGCCGACAGAAGTTGTTTCGAGAACCACTCTGATTGTTGCGCCAAGCAGTTAACTTTGGACGACTTTTGCCGTACAGGGCTTCCGTGGCGTACGCAATTCTCATGGTCGATGATTCAGAAATTGTCATCGAGTCCCTGAGGCGATGGCTCAAACTCGATGGTTACGAAGTCGTTGTGGCGACGAATTGTGCCGAAGCCATGGCCGCCGCCTCACGACGTCGGTTTGCGGCGCACATTCTGGACCTCGAGTTGGCAGACGGCCTTGGCGTGGATTTGGCACTCTGGTTGAAAAGGGAAGGCCACACCGCACAGACCATCTTCTACACCGGGCATTCCTTCGGCAATTGTCTGCTGGAACAGGCCGAACGGGTCGGACACGTCGTGACCAAGGGTGCCAGTCCGCATACCTTGCTGCGCGTCCTACGAACGCTGGTGAATGCGTCACCGGAGGTCCGCTCGCCCGAGCACGCTGCGTCGTCGCGGAGCCAGTGCATTCGGTTAGCCCCAACGCGCAAGACCGGTTGAACAGTTCGTGGACAACGCGTCTCGAGCAATCGAGCCTTCCACTCTGAAGGTGCTCACGACGCATGAGAGCGGTTCGGGCAAAGATTACGGGTTCGTTTCGTAATCCACCATGCGTACACCGCGGCGCGCCTTGTCAGCCTCTGTGGCTTGCCGCAATTGTTCATAGAGCGCGACGACATCGGTCTTGATGTACCGCACATCCAGTTGCGGCGTGGTCTTGTCGAAGGTCTTCAGTAAGAGGTTGCCCGTGCCGACTAAGCGCTGCCCAAATGGGCGATCGACGGTGTAGTCTGCGATCCGATACAGATCGATTTGCTCGAGCCGTTTGGAGAACACTCCGGTTTCGACCACGATACGACGCGTCGTGATCCGGTAACGGTGGCCTAGGGTGCGTAGCCATGACACGACTAGCCAGAGCCCAAGCGTAAGAACTGCTAAGATCAGGGTTCCAATGCTCGGAACCAGAGCCACGGGGCCCTCAAAAAGGACTTCTTCTCGATCTTGACTCAACGCAGCGTTCTGCATGCGGCCATTTGAACTCCTTTGTTGGCGTTCTCCCAGCTAAACCGCACGCCCTGCCGCGATTCACCCTGCGACGCCGAGATTTCCCGCCAATTATGGGCAAACCCGGTAGCCGGGGCGCGCTCAGCCCCTGTGATGGGTGTTCCCATCGGGGACGCGCGACGGTTCACATCGTATTGCCGCGACGGTTCACGGGCTCAACGCGACGGCAGCGCGACGGGCTCACGTGTTGCCGCGCCGTCGCCCAACGCGACGGCAGCGCGACGGGTTCACGTGTTGCCTCGACGGTTCACGTCGTATTGCCGCGACGAGTGGCTGCGACGGTTCACGGCGCTCAACGCGACGGCAGCGCGACGGGTTCACGTGTTGCCTCGACGGTTCGCGTCGTATTGCCGCGACGAGTGGCCGCGACGGTTCACGACGCTCAACGCGACGGCA
Source organism: Myxococcales bacterium (assembly GCA_050263495.1). Classification (GTDB taxonomy): domain Bacteria; phylum Myxococcota_A; class Polyangia; order Polyangiales; family Polyangiaceae; genus FEN-1139. The sequence continues at coordinate 3,419 of JBLNFG010000963.1, forward strand.
GCGCGACGGGCTCACGTGTTGCCGCGACGGTTCACGTCGTGGCGCAGCGTCAATCGCTTACGTAATGCACCGACGAGTTGTCGCGGGACAGCGGTGCACCGATGAGCACCGCCCTTCTGACGTTGTTCGCGTTTGTTGCCGTGAGGGCACGCGGGAGACCGAACGTGCTTCGGCAACGCGTCGTCTCGCGAGTAGGTCTCCTCGTGACGCGTTACCGCGACGCACCAAACAAAATCAGACGGCTGGGCGCACTGATGGCCATCCGACCGTTCACGGAGACACTTCGTGGCGCTCCGAGAACAACTCTGCCTGCTTGCGGCCGCGTCGATCGACTCAGTTCGTGTCATCACGGATACGGTCAGTCTTCCCAACACAGCTGGATTTTCACATGAGCACTAGTTTTGACCGAGCCCTCGCTTTGGCCTTTCTGACTGGGGTTGTTGCAGCGTGCCAAGGAAACGACGATTCAACGGACGGTTTGGGCAGCGCCGAAGTCGGAGGTGATGCGGCATTGGTCGGTGGGCGGGAGAGTACTGCCTCTTCCACTGCCAAGGGCGGGCGAGGGTCGGGGGGAAACATCGCGACGACAAGCAGCACCAGCTTGGGAGGAACCGCTGCGCGCGCGAGCGGAGGATCGACAGCGCGTCGCCCCAATGGCTCGTCGACTACCGCTACGATTGGCGGCGCAGCAACCAGCGGCACAGAGAAGGAACCAAGCACTGCGACGGGCGGCGCAGGGAAGGGAACCATAAGTTCTACCTCGGCGGTTGGCGGCACCTCTTCTGCCAGTTCGGGGAGAGGCGGCACCTCTTCTGC
>JBLNFG010000964.1:0-6998 GCA_050263495.1 Myxococcales bacterium
GGAATCGCACAACACACTGGCCATGGTCGCGCCAGCCCGCTCGTACGCTGCTGCGCGCTCCGCAACTGACAGCTTGGTATTGAGAGGGCCCGCAGAAGGCGAACGGCGCTTGATCTCAGCAAGGATACGTACGGGGTCGCTCTTCCGACGGACCAAGGAAACAGCGCGCAGTGGGGGTGGTGCGGGCAATTTGCGCGTTCGAAGCTCAGCCAATTCGCTGCGTTTTTGGGTGAGAATGCGGTCGAGAACGCCCATTTGATGCTTAGCTTTTCGCGGTGTGTTTGGCTGCGGCGTTGCGCGTGGCAGCCGCCCATTGGGTCAACTTTTGGTCGGCAGCGCCACTTGCGATCAGTTGCCTAACTCGATCGGTCGCTTGCTTTGGCGCGAGCCCTTCGGCCACCACCAGTGCGGCCGCAGCGTTCAGAACCACGGCATCGGTTGCCGGGTGAGGCTGGTTCCGTAGGATAGCCTTGAGGGCGCGGGCATTATCCGCTCCGTCACCCCCAGCAATCGCTCCCGGCGGGCTGGGCGCGATACCGAAGTCCTCAGGGGCGACCTCGTGTTCAACGACCCCGGTACCTGTCACCTCGCTCACGAACGTGGGTCCGAAGGGGCTCACTTCGTCTAGCCCGTCCCGACTGTTCACCACCCATGCCCGTTTCGTTCCGAGGTGCCACAAGGTATGGGCTAGAATCGGCCGAATTTCCTTGGAATACGCACCCAATAGCTGGTGCGTGGCCCCGGCTGGGTTGGCAAGAGGTCCCAGGCAATTGAAGATCGTTCGTACGCCGAGTTCACGTCGTGCGGTCATCGCGTGACGCATCGCGGGATGGTACGTCGGAGCGAGCATGAATGCGATCCCGACATCCTTCAGGATCTCACTGGTGCTGTCCGGTTCGAGCGCAAGCACAATTCCAAGCTGTTCTAGAACATCCGCGCTGCCCGCGCGGCTGGACACGGCGCGATTGCCATGCTTCGCGACGACAACACCAGCGGCCGCCACAACGACTGCTGCTGCCGTGGATAGATTGATGGTCCCTTGCCCGTCGCCACCCGTGCCACAGGTATCGAGTACTCGATCGAAGCTGTGATGCACCCGGACCATCGCGGCACGCATTGATTCAGCTGCTGCGCCGATTACCTCTACTGTGTCTCCGCGGGGTCGTAGTGCGACGAGGAGCCCGGCGATCTGGGTTGCGGTCCAACCTCCTGAGAGCACTGCATCGAAGGCGCGTCGCGCTGTTGGCCCAGAGAGCCCGTGCTCGGACTCCGCCTCTTTTAGGACCGCACTAAACGATATGTCTGCTGTAGTCATCGGATTCACGCGGGCTGGCTCAGCACCTCACAGGGACTTCAACCAGTTGGAGATGAGCCGGATGCCTTGTTGGGTAAGGAACGATTCGGGATGAAACTGAACGCCCTCGATGGGACGAGTTTTGTGCCGCAAGCCCATGATCTCCCCGTCCGTGGTCCGAGCGCTGATTTCGAGGCATTGCGGCATGGTCGCCTCTTCGACGATGAGCGAGTGGTAGCGCGTAGCCTCGAACGGATTGGGCATGTCTGCGAACACAGTCTTGCCGTCGTGCTCGACGAGCGAAGTTTTTCCGTGCATGAGCCGCGGAGCCCGAACCACGTGGCCGCCAAAACTCTGGCCAATAGATTGGTGCCCCAAACACACCCCAAGAATTGGCAACGTCGTCCCGAGCTCGGCAATCGCCTCGAGGGTGATTCCAGCATCGTCCGGAGTCCCGGGTCCGGGCGAGAGCAGAAGGCCTTGTGGAGCGTCGGCTCGGATCTCCGGAATCGTGACCCGATCGTTAAGGTACACCTTGGCCTTGACTCCCTGTGATTCGACGTATTGAACCAGGTTGTAGGTGAACGAATCGTAGTTATCGATGACGACGATCTGTTTCGGCACGGGGGGAGGTTAGTACCACGGCCCAGAAATTCAATCGTTCGTCCAGCGCGTCCTGCTGGACACCTTGCTCCAGCCGAAGGATGGAGTGGTCGTACCGACCCCGCGCCGACCGCCATCGCATCGACCTCGCGCCGACTGCCATCGCATCGACCCCGCGCCGTTCGGCAGCACGAAGCTGGTGAATGTCCGAACCAACAAAAATCTTCACGGGCTGGCGCCAATGCCCAGAAGGAGTGGGCGCGTGTGGCGAGGCATCACGGTGCGGTCGGTTGCGCAGCGATCGGGCATCGCGCCGCAGCGTCAAGCATCCAAAATTTCGGGTTTGTCGCGGCGAACCTGTAGCATCGGGCTCATGAGCGAAAGACGCCGTCACAGCCGCAAGCCAGTCGATCTGTTCTTCAACAAGTTCCTCAACGGACATCCATACTTGTGTCGCGCCGTGGACCTCTCCGAGAAGGGACTTCTGGCGATTACGTACACGGAGCCAGAGGTCGCGGCAGAATCCTTCCCACTGGAGCTTCGGCTTCCAGGCCAGAAGCGTTCCCTATGGATGTGGGCTCGCACGGTTCGGCGCTCACCGAAGCGCCACGCCATCGAGTTCCTGAGGATGGATCCGAGGGACAGGGCCGATTTGGACTCGCATCTCGGCGGATGGCTGGCGTAGACCGCAGAGTTGGCGAATGAGCCCCCGTCCTCCCCAGCGAGGGCGAGAGGCAAGCGGCCGGTCTGACTCCGAATTTCAGTCTTGCGGTATGCCGCTTCGTCCGGTACGGTCCCGGCACCCCTCGACGACGCGCCTCACTTGGACGTGAGCGCGCTGGACCTAAGACGCGATGACTGACCAAAAACCGAAGATCGATCTCAAGTCCCGCCTCGGCAAAAAGACCGTCAGCTCTCCTTCGGGGCATTCGATTCCTCCGCCAGTTGGAATCCCTCGACCGAGTGGGATCCCCGCGCCGCCGTTCGGTAATCGCCCTGCGGTCGATGCCTCGGATCCATACGCCTCTGCCGCGGCTGTTTCTGCCGCAGCAGCGCCCAGGCCCGTTCAGCCTCAGGCGATCAAAGTCGAGATGAGCGACGAGGTGCGCCAGGCGCAGAAGAAGCAAGGGCGCAAGTATCTAGTTTTCTCGATCGTCACGGCGTTCGTGGGTGGAATTCTGGGCTTCGCGATCGGTAGCGGTCACGAACGCGGCAAGGTCGCCGATCAAGCGTTGCGCGACGCCGGTGAACTCGCCAAAGAGATCAAGACCGCCACTGAATCAGCGGAAACCTTGGCGGAAACGCTCAAATCTGCTCGTGACAAGCTGTCGAGCGGCAAGTTCCCCGAGGAAGAGATCACCAAGCTCGGCGGTCTGCGTGTGCCATTTGGTGGCGACAGACTCGGTGGCAGGAACATTGGGCGTTTCAAGAAGGACGTATCCAGCGGTCTGCTTGCCTTGAGCGCCCAAGCGGAGAAGATCAACGACCAGACCGAGACGGTTCAGCGCGTTTTCGGCGGTGCTCGCAAGTCGTTGAACGACGTGTTCCAGATGAACTCAGCGCCCAAGGTATTCTGGGCTGCGATCGCGGAGGGTGGTCCAGGAGGACCCTTGCTGTCGATGATGGCGGTGTCCGAGCCGTTCCCGCTGAAGGACGAGAAAGCCAAGTGGCCCGACAGCTTGAAGTTCAAGGTTGAGGGCAAGGACGTCAGCATCAAGCGCTACATGAAGGGCGAACCGGTCGGCAACGACCCGCTCTTCATCCCGGTTGATCCAACCTCGCAGAACGCCGTGTGCCCGAACGACGTCGCGTTCCGTGTCGGTCGTCAGCTGACCGATCTCGAGGGAATGCTTCGCGGCATCAAGGATCCTGGTGGCCATGAGGAAACCGGATTTATCGAAGCGGCGCGTTCCGTTGAAGAGAAGCTCAAGGGAATTGGCACGCCGGGCTGACGTCACGGTGCATTAGCCATTGCCACGCTGGGCCCGCGCTGCCAATCGAGGTAACGCGGGCCCGATGCTTTTGTTGAGGCTAATCCTCGGGAGTTGGACGCAAGCTACGCGGCTCTACCGCGTCGGGCGCCGTGCTACGGCGCACGATCTCCACCTTTGACACGTGCCGCTCATCCGCCGCGCGCACGACGAACTCGAGCCCGTACTCAGACATTTTTGCGCCCACTGGCGGCACGCGCCCAAGGCGAGTGATCAACAAACCTCCGAGAGAATTGTAGTCACCGTCATCGGGTAACTCGGTGTCTAGGTATCGACTGAGATCGACGATTGGGACGGTCGCATCCACGAGCAGCCGACCGTCGCCTAGCTCCTGAATTGGTGGTTCTGCCTCATCATGCTCGTCGCGAATGTCACCCACGATGCGTTCGAGCAGGTCTTCGAGCGCAAGCACGCCGCTTACTCCACCAAACTCGTCGATGACGATCGCCAGGTGCTGCCGCTTCTGGCGCATCTCGTACAGCACGCTGCTGCTGCTCTGCGATTCAGTAACGAAGAGCACCGGGCGGTGCAGCAGCCGCTCTAGCTCGAGGTGGTCGAGCCCACCGGGTCGAATCGTAAACGGAAGGATGTCTTTCACGTGAAGAATCCCGATCACGTTATCGATGCGTTCATCGTAGACCGGATATCGAGAGTGCCCTTCCGCAAGCACGATCCGAAGTAACTCACTCGGGGTAGTATCGAGCGGTAGCGACGTGACGCGAGTGCGCGCAACCATCAGGTCGCGCGCCGTAAGATCGGCAAACCCGAGCACGTTGTGAATCATCTCGGCTTCGTCGTGCGCGATCGTCCCGCTGCGTTCTCCGTCCTTGACGATCAGGTTGACCTCTTCCTCGGTAACGTCCGTCAGGGTGATACGTTTGGGGAAGGTGAGTCGAACCAGATCACCAAGCCAGCCCGCAGGCGCTGCCAGTGGCGCAGCCAGAATTTCGAATGGCCAGAGCAAACGGATCAGGGTTGGAGCGGTTCGCTCCGCCGAACGCGTGACGAAAGCTTTGGCGATCTCCGAAGGGATGCCGAAAGACCAAATCGCCGCGAGCGCGGCGAGTAATAAGCGGCTAGGGCGACTGAATGCGACGAGCGCATCGTGAAATAGCAGGGCGCTCGTGACAATGCCTGCAACACGCGCAACCATCCAACGCGCCTCGATCGTTGGCCCCATGTTGGTGTAACGGCGCATTGCGCTCGCCGCCCCCTTGGGTAGTACGTCGCACAGCGCACGCCGACGAGCGTCCGACAAGGTTGCAGCGGCAACGCTCGCTGCGGAGAACCACGCGGCGTTGGCGGCAGGCAGAGCGGCAAGTAGGAGCGAGGAGATCGTGCTCGTGGGAGGTTCCTTTTCTTCGTGTTGGGGATCTGGAGATCTCTACCGGACAGCCACACTCAAACGCAACTCGGGTGCCCTTGTAGGGTGCGCGGCTCACCGGCCGTAACGCGGGACCTGCTCGACTGAGTGCGTACTTGGGTACCTGGAACTGGCGTTCAACCTGCCGCTTGGAATCCGCGCGCCACCTGAAAGGTACCGTCAACAGTTCGCTTTCCGAGGGCCACGAGTGCCCCTTGCTCGTCCAACCAAGCGCAGAGCGGACCTTCGGATTCGGCTGGGGCGGCGAAGTCGTCAGGGCCGGCCTCGGCAAAGTGCTCGGTGGTCAGTCGTTGGCCTCGCCGCGCCCGCCATACGCCCTCGGCTCCGATCACTTTCGTCGGCATACTCCGGCGCACGACGTCACTGATCGAAAGAAGCGGCGGCACGTCACTGCGCGGCCACTCCACCGCCTCCGCGAGTTCGAAGCACCCACTACTGGTTCGGCACAACGCGGCCAAGTGTGCCGGCATCGACAAGCCGTGCCCGAGGTCACGAGCCAAGGCTCGGACGTAATAACCCTTAGAAACCGATAGGCTCAATTCCAGTACTTGGTCGGAAACCGAGAGCACCCGCAGATCGTGTACTTGCACGGCACGCGGTTCGAACGCGACGGTTTCACCGCGCCGTTGGCGTCGATAGGCAGCGACGCCCTGCTGCTTGATCGCGCTCACTTGAGGGGGGATCTGAAGCGTGCGGCTTCGCTCTTCGTCAAGCGCCTGCGTGAGCCGCTCCTGCGTTAGCCAGCCCGGCTCCGGCGCTCGCGACTCGATCACGTTTCCCATCCGGTCGTCACTATCCGTAAAACTACCGAAGTGAATGGTCGCGCGGTACGATTTGCGATCCAACGTGAGGGCGGCACTCAACTTAGTTGCTTCCCCCAATAACAAAAGCAAGACGCCGCTTGCCATGGGGTCCAATGTGCCCGCGTGGCCAATGGCACGCGTATGAAACAATCGTCTCGCCTGCGCGACGATGTCATGGCTGCTGGGTCCGCTCGGCTTGTTTACGATGCAGATGCCGGAAGGGTTTTCTGAAGGGGCTATCAAGACCAGGTACTTTGACGTCGCCGCAACAGCTGATCCAGTCTTTCCTGCAGAACGGTGCGTAGCCGACTGGTCAACTCGGCAATGTACAGCGGATCATCGCTAGAAGCGGGCTCGTTACCGGTGAGATAGGCCGGGCCAATGTCGACGTGCCATCGAGAAGGAACGGGCAGGAGCCCAAGCGGGCCCAACCACGGGAAGGTTGGGGTAATCGGGAAATACGGCGTGCCTAGCCAGCGCTCCACGGCTTCCAACCGTCGCAGGCTGGGCGTGGCCTCCTCACCGCCCACGATGGCGCACGGATGAAGTGGGACTCCCGCCTGCAAGCAGAGCCCGACAATGCGACCTCTGCCCAATCGTTGCACCCGATACCATTGAGTGAGTGGTTTGGCGTATCCCTTGAAACCTTCGGGAAAGGCGACCACGCACTCACCGCGCTGGAGCAGACGCAGCGCGTTCTCTCGACTGGCTCGTACGGCTCCGAGGCGTTGCAGAAACGTGCCGACGAATTGAAGATTTTGCACAAAATCCTCGGTCAGCCAACGGACGCTTCTTCGCTCCGGAATCGCTTGTGAAAGTGCACAAGAGAGGATGAGCCCGTCAATTGGGAGCACGCCGGAGTGATTGGCGACGAGCAAACAGGGCCCGCGTGTTGGGAGATGTTCGATACCAGTGACGACGGT
>JBLNFG010000965.1:0-5119 GCA_050263495.1 Myxococcales bacterium
AGTTGACTGGCGGAGAGCTCCTGCGCCAAGCCGGCGCGTTCTTTTTGCTGCTGGGCGAGCGAGCCGCCACAGGCAACCGCGCACAGACCGATTGCTACCAGCGAGCGTCGAACGGCAAGGAACGTCATGGGACCCCCTTCGTCTTGAGCTGTGTGGTGATCTCCTTGAGCCAGTCAGCCATTCTTCCGTGCTTTCCTTGGATCATGAGCGAGAGCACGCTGAGATCTCGCCGCGCCAATTGGTAATCTTCAACCTGCAGCAGGTGACTTAGGCGAAGGGCGCGTGCGCGGAAGTCATCCGTCAACTCTTGCTCGATAGCCTGGGCAGACTGCACGGCAGCCCGCGACTGTTCAATTGCGTCACTTTGGCGAAAACAGGTGGCTGCAGTGTGGTAGAGCGCCGCCGCTGCCACCCCCTCTTGCGCGACGAACGGCAAACGTTCTCGCTTGCCATTCGCAAGATCCAGCTGCTCGGTCGCGTACGCCAACGCCTCTTGCGGGTTGGAGTAGGCGCAACTTGCCGGTGGGGACGTAAAGAGTGCGACGTCCAACGAGGGCTGTGGCGGAATGCCACCGTCCTCCTCCCGTAGCAGAGAGGCGCCAATCAGCACGCACGCAGCTAGGGCTAGGAGCTGAATGATACCTCGAGAATTCGTTTTGGAGCCGACGCGCCTCGCCGCGCTTGGATCGGAAATCGAGACTACGAACAATCGCGTGCGACCAATCTCGAGAGTCGAGCCTTGAGCGACCGTCCCGGACGAAAAGAAGGAGCCGTCCAAGAACGCTTGAGGCGACCTTGCCTTCAATTCAGCGTGCAGAGTGTTTTCTCGAACCGACAGCACTAGGTGTTCGGGCGCTGCTTGGTCCACCGGGAGACGCAGATCACAGTGAGACGCGCTGCCAATGACGGCACGCTCTCCCTCGATGATGGCCAACTCCCGTTGACCATTCGGATGCAAGACTTCGAGTTTGATAACGGTCATGAGCACCTGCCTTAGAACCCCGCGTTCTGAACACGCATGAATACGGGACCAACCACCATGATCAAGATAGCGATGAACACCAGAAATAGCGGCCCAATCATCGCAACCCCTGCTCTAGACGCCAGCTCTTCGGCACGCACACTACGCTGACGTCGCGACACTTCCGCCTGGATTCGGAGTACCTCCGCCAAGGGGTTGCCGTGCAGCTCCGCCTGAACGACGGAACCGACGAATTCGACAGCGGAGTCGACGGGTACCCGTTCCGCAAAACACTCCAGCGCCTGCCGCCGAGTCTGCCCCAATTGGAGACTCTGAAGGATCAACGTGAACTCTTCCACTACGGGATCCTCTGGGCTTGCTGACTTTTCTACGGTCTGCCGAACCGCTCCAGGAAAGTCGAGTCCCGCGCCCATACAGAGCGCAAGCAGATCGATGGCGTAGGGGAGCCGTCGATTGACCCCCCGCGCGCGTTTCGTTACCGTCGCCGAGAGCTTCATGTACGGCAACGCAGCGCCGAGCAGGACGCCTATCCACAACGCCACTGGACCCCAAGCCGTAAGCGCGCTGAACAAGGCGGCAACAGCCAGACCAACCAGCGCGGACAAGAGACTCAGGCTGACCAATTCTTCGGGAAGAAGCCCCAGGAAATCACCACCGAGGACCAGCTTTCGGTCGAGCGCGGTGCGCCACGGACCCATAACCAACCCAGTGATGCGAGCCCCAATCCAACGTACGAGCGGTTCAATTCCGGACCAGAATGGCACTTGCTGCAGCGCACGCTCGCGCTTGAGCCCCCGCAAGCCCAGGCGTTTGCCTTCCGGCGTCGGAGCCTCAGCAGCGACATAGGCTAAGACCCAGAGCGCAACAGCGGTAGCGCCAAGGGCTAGGAAGCGCACGGATTCCGGCTGTTCCCAATTCATATATCCACCTTGAGGATCTTGTGGGCAATCGGCAAAGCCGCCAACCACAGGAGCCCCGCGACTGCGGCAACGACTTTGCCCACGAGCGTGGTCGTCATGGGCGCAAAGTAGTCAGGATCCACAAATCTGAACGCAAAACACAGCGCACAGGGCAAGAGCGCGAGCACCCAGAGTTGGGCACGCCCCTCGGCTGTCTTGGTCTTGATCACCCCTTCGAGGCGGTTCATTTCACGGATGGTTGATCCTGTGGTCTCGAGCACCTCCGGAAGATTGCCTCCCACCTGAAGACCAATGAGCAGTGCCGATAATGCAGAATCCAAATCCTGACTCTTTAGGCGTGAAGACATGCTGAGCAGCGATTGCTCGAGCGTGCTGCCAAGGCGCATTTCTTTCAGCAGACGTTGCACTTCGAGCCGCATCGGGGCGGCGAGCACAGACGCGACTTGGTTCATCGCGGCAGCGGGACTCGGCACCGTCCTTAGGGCATTGGCCAATCCCGTAATCAGTGAGTCGACTTGGGCTTCGAGCCGCCGGACGTGCATCAGGCGAGCGCGATAGAGGTAGCCCACGGGTGCAATCGCTACCGCTAGCGCAAGCGCGTATCCTAACGAGAGCCTTGTCCAGATGCTAATGCCAAGCAACGCTAGCATGAGCGCCGCCTGAGTCGTCACTATCAGGTGGCTCGACGCTGGTAGGAATAGCTGCGCAAGACGCCGATCGATGTGGTTGACGTATTGACGGTAGTATCGACTAAACACTGTCTCTGTCGAGAAGCTGGCGTAGACGCACCAGCTCAATCCGACAACCACCAGAGCGACGCCACCGTACTTGAAAAGACTCAACAGTAGCCCGTCGGTCATAGGTAACGCTCCCCGGCCTTGACCAAGCCGAGCACGACGAAATCGCGAAGGAAGCTGGGAAGGAATCCCGTCGCCTGGAACTCACCGAGGACCTTGCCGTCACTTGCTGTACCAGTGCGTACGAATTGGAAAATGGGCACCATCTCCACGTCCCCGTCTTCGGAGACGCCGGTTATTTCCGTAATCGCCGTAACCTTGCGACTACCGTCGGAGAGCCGAGCCTGCTGAACGAGAACATGCACGGCTCCAGCAATTTGCTCGCGAATCGCTCGCACTGGCAAGTCGAGCCCCGCCATGAGCACGAGGGTTTCCAGTCGTGCAATGGCTTCGCGCGCTGAGTTGGCATGCGTCGTCGTTAGCGAGCCGTCGTGTCCAGTATTCATCGCCTGCAACATGTCGAGTGCCTCTCCCCCTCGACACTCTCCCACGACGATTCGATCGGGTCGCATCCGTAACGCGTTCTTTACGAGATCGCGAATCGAGTACTCGCCCTTTCCCTCCATGTTGGCAGGTCGAGTCTCGAGTGACACGACGTGAGGCTGGCGGAGCTGGAGCTCAGCCGCGTCCTCAATCGTCACGATGCGCTCGTCGGACGGGATGGCTGCCGAGAGCACGTTCAGTAGCGTCGTTTTCCCGCTCCCTGTTCCCCCCGCGATCACGACGTTCTTGCGAGCGATCACCGAACGCGTCAAGAAGTTTGCCATTGCCTGGTCGAGCGCGCCGAATCCTACTAGCTGATCGAGCGTGAGTGGTGACTTCGAGAACTTGCGGATGGTAATCGCTGAACCGCGCAGTGCCAAGGGGCGGATGACCGCGTTCACGCGTGACCCGTCGCGCAATCGCGCGTCGACGATCGGTGACGATTCGTCGATGCGTCTTCCAAGCGGCGTGACGATGCGTTCGATCACCGCACGCACGCGTTCATCGTCCGTGAAACGCACCTTGGTGAGCGTGAGTTTGCCGCTCCGCTCCACGTAAATAGTGTCTGGATCGACGACCATGATTTCGGTCACTGCGGGATCGGCTAATAGCCCTTCGAGTGGACCCAATCCGAGCGCCTCATCGGCCATCTCGCCCACCAGCGCATCACGATCCACCTCATCGCCGAGCCTGTTCTGGAGGGACGCTACGATTTGGCGCAAGGCGGTAAGCACCTTGGGCCGCAGGCTGGCATCTTCGGCATTCTTGGTCTGTATCGCGTTCAGATCCAGATGCTCGAGCAGCAAGCGGTGGATCTTGCGGCGCAGCAGAACGGCGTCTTGCCGCTGCAACGATTGAGCGGGACTGCGCGCAGGCGATTCTTGAGCGCCTGTGCGGCTGATGAGCGAGGTCTGAGTGTCGTTGGTCCCAGTGCCGCTCGCCGACTCCGACGTCGCCTTTGGCGATTCTTTGGCAGCATTAGGTGTGTCGGCTGCGACGCTGGGACTCTGGACTGGCGGCTGCGCGAGTTTGACGTCGTCGGTGACTACCAGTGAGATCTCGAATTCGCCAATGCGAAGCGGCGTTGCCGTCGGGACTTCCACGCTTGAATTGTTGACGAAAGTCCTTCCCGCCAACGTCCCATTCCGCGATGAGTCGCTCACTTGCATCGTGGGGCCGCTCAGATTGACGGAGGCATGGCGTCGTGACACGAGTGCACCGACCAGTTGGATGCTGCAGGTGCAGTCTCGACCAATGGTCAAGCTGCCCGTGCTCGCGTCGACTGCTCGACGCTCCGTGCGACCTTCATTCGATATCAATGCTGCGATCTGCATATCGATACCACCCTTGCGCGTCGATCTTGCTGCGGACTACTGAGGTGGGGTTGACGTCGGAACACCGACACCTCCAGCAGGCCGTTTGTCGTAGGCACCTACGGTGTCGATCTTCCCGTCGTAACTCTCGAATTTGCGTAGCGCCAGCGAGACGAGCTCACTAGCCGTGTTGGGAATGGACTGCACCACGCTAGGTACGACGAAGATCGCGCCTTCTGTCGCCAAGTCCGATTCGGAGTGGGATCCAAATAACAGACCCAGCACAGGGATGGCGCTCAGACCCGGAAGCCCAGCCACATTGTGCGTGAGCGTCTGGCTGCGAATACCGGACAATACCAGCGATTGCCCAAGCTTGAGGCTGACGGTGGTCGTCAAGTTGGAGAGGGTGCGGCTGGGTAGCGGCGTACCAGACGCGGCAGCGGTCAGATCGCTGACCTGTGCGACCAGCTTCAGACCCAGTTCTCGCTTCTCCGGATCGTAGTGCGGCAACACCGTCAGCTCAGTGCCGAACTGGACCCGCTGCACACCAATCGTAAGCCCGGTGTTGATCGGGAAATTCTGCTCCCCGCCGTTGCTGAAGTTGGCTTCAGCATCGTTATTGGT
>JBLNFG010000966.1:0-3049 GCA_050263495.1 Myxococcales bacterium
CGCCGACCACGCGTCGAACAGCACCTTGTCGCGATGGCGGCGGCCGAGTGCCGTGCAGAGCCACGAGACGGTTGCTCGTGGCGTCCTCTGCATGCGCGGAGATCCCAACCAGGCTCGCGCCGTGTCCATCAGCTCCTGAATCGCTAACGACGCATTGAGCAGCTCTCGCCTTGCGATCACCATGAGGCAGCGCCGCGTGCCGCGCCAACGGCGGGGCGCGTTAGCTGTCAGCACCAACCAGACGAAGACGCGGATAGTGTCGACCTCCGCAGTGCACCACGCTTGCGGTTGGAATTGGGAGCTGGATCGAAGGATTTCCGAGGACACAAGTCACGGCTCCGCGAACGGACGCCCATGCCCCGGTTAGCCGAAGCGCACCGGATGGATCCTCAAGAAGGGTCTGAGCCGAAGTGCACTGGCTCACACCGCGAATCCCGTCCCCACGCTCTACAGCCAAGGATAGCTGCACCGGATCTCGCTCGCCATTTGCCTGAGCAGCACGCCTGGAATCCTCGTCGCACGACAAGAACCCGGCCAACTCAATCGCGGATCGCTCGGAACTGGGCGCGTCGAACGCCTCCAAGACGAGCGCCAGCACGCATTCGGACGGCTTCATCGCAGCCAAGGTGGGATCGTCGGCTAGTGCTGCGCCGAGCAAGGTGTCGAATTTGTCGCCAGCGACGACATGCATTCGAGTGGCCCTGCGCCAAGCAATCTGCCGCGCCGCATAAACCAGAGCGGACACGGCGCTCGATTCTCCATCGGTGAAAGTAACACTCGGACCGCCCAGTCCGAGGTCGAGAGCCACGTGTCCCGCAGCCGCCCCATCGATTGAATCTGGAAAATCGATCGGATTGGTTGCAGTTGGCCCCACGTCAACTAGCCGTCTGGCATAGCGCACCGTCGTGTGCACCGCTCCCAGCGCGGAACCGAGCGCAACACCTTCGGTCCCTAATTTGCACTTGCGATCGTTTGGTGCGAGCAGGGCCTGCCGTCGAGCATGCTCGACCGCTATCAACGCAAGCTGACTGAAAGGATCCAAACGCCGACCCCGCTCAGGAGAGAGTAGTTCGTCCGTTGAGAGGGTGATTCGCGCAATCCGCTCCTCATCCCGCGCAACAGGAGCGATCAGGCAGCAACCGGTAACGCACACCCGAGACAGACCCTCTGTCGAATTCAGTTCACGCATGCGCCAACACCACCACCGCGTCGTTACCGCCAAATCCGAAGCTCGTCGAGATCGCATAGGACGCCTCGACGTGAATTGGTTGCTCCTTCACGCATCGAACCCGACCTTCGAATTCGCTGTCCACTAGACCAGCAGTCGGTGGAACAATCCCCGTTTCCAAGGAGCGGAGTGCGACGACAGCTTCGATGGCGCCAGCAGCACCCATGCAATGGCCTGTCGTGCCTTTCACCGAATGAACTGGGCACGAGGGTGCATAGGCGCCCAGAGCTCGCTCGAGGCTAGCTACCTCCGCTACATCGTTTAGCGGTGTACCAGTGCCATGGGCATTAACGAAACCAATATCGCGGACGTCAAGCTCGGACTCTGACAGTCCTTTCAGAATTGCTCGAGCGGCACCCGCACCTTCGGGATCTGGAGCCGTCAGATGATGTGCATCACAGGCCAGCCCAACCGCAAGAACATGCCCACGCACCGAACAGCCGCGACGCACTGCATCCGCAGAACGTTCAAGGATCAGGCAGCCGGCACCCTCACCAATGGTGAGTCCGCGTCGGCCGCGATCAAACGGTCTGCATGCCTGCGGATCTAGAGAGCGCAACGCCAGAAAACCGGTGTAAGTGAACCGAGCGAGCTCGTCGGTGCCGATGGCGAGGACACAATCGCAATCGCCCGCGCGCAACCAATCCGCGGCAATGGCAATGGCCACGGCACCACTGGTACAGGCCGTATTCACAACCGAGCGTGGTCCAATCGCGATTCCGTATTCGCGGTTCAATTGCGACGCGATAACGTCGGCGAGCCACCGCTTCTCGTACTGACGCCACCAGCCCACTGGAAGTTCCGATGGATTCGACAGGGCGCGTTCAAGCACAGCGGTGCTGGCGCAAGCTGATCCGACAACCAAACCGACGCGTTGATGCTTGGGATCCACTGATCCGGCCGAGAGCGCTTCTGTGGCCGCCATGACGGCGAGGGAGGCACTGCGATCGTCGCCGACCAACGGCACGGGAACCTTCACCTCCGCGGCGACTTGTACACGACAGGCACGGGCCTCGAACGTTGTGACATTTGAGAACGGCCTTCGGCCTTCAAGTTGACCTTGCCACAGTGCGTCCACTCCTGCTCCAAGAGCGGTCACTGCCCCGAATGCGGTTACGGCTACGGCACTTCGCTGCATGCGCTGCGGGCCGTATAGCACGGCAGAAGTTGGTCCGCGGGCATAATCAGGGGTATCCGAGGCGCAGCCCTCGATCTCGGGGATGCGGCATCGCAGTGCGCGTCGAACATGGGCACTTCACGCTGAAGCCGTGCACCTAGCACAATCGAAACTGACCCGAGAGGATGAGGTTGCTCACCAGATACAAGATGCCGTGGTAGTAACGCGTCAGCCCGTCGGTACCACCGGGATTCACGGCAGGCACTCCCCAAGCAGCCTCAACGAAGCTCTTCTTGTCTGTCGATGAAAGACCCGAAAACGCTGCGAGAACGCCGTTGACCAGAACAAGTTCCAACGGATGCTCGCCGTCGCCCCCTGAGCCGTCTAGCTTGTAGGAGGTTTGGTAACTACTGAGTCCCTGGCTCTTGAAGAATTCAAGTAGCCTCCGGATGTGTCCCGCGGACCACTGCCCATCAGGAAGGCCCCAAACCTGATCGATGACGAGGTTGACTAGCGCTCGGTATGCCTCGGGCGAGAACCTGTCCCAACCCTCTGCTGCGACCCCTTCGAAGGTCGCCCGAATCGGTATCAGTCCAGTCGTTGAGTGGGCAACCTCAGCAAAGAAGTCGCGCGCCGCTTGGGCCGCCTCCGAATAGTAAGCGTCTCCAGTCAACTGAGCCCAAACCGAATAATAGCCCGGCATC
>JBLNFG010000967.1:0-5436 GCA_050263495.1 Myxococcales bacterium
TGCCAGTAGTGCGTAGTGATCCAAGGAATCGAGCCGGTAGTATAGCTCGAGGATCTCCTGCTTTCTGGTTAGCTCGAGATCCGCTGCTGCCTCGAGCTCTTGCGGGGCGTAGAGGCGTGCGTTGTTTTCTGCTGGGCCAGGGCTGTTCCGTGACGGGGGAACTGACTGTGGATGCGGTGTAACGTTCGGTGCAGGGCGAACCCTCGGAGCTGCTCGTTCGACTGAATTCGACGTACTGCGCGTGGGCGAGGGGGGTAGGGGATTGCTGGAGTTTCCCTGGTTACGCCTCGCCTCCGGGTAAGTGCTGACAAGGGCCGCTGGTTCTGCGAATACAATGGCACCAAGTGACTGGAGCCGCTCCAAGTGACGCGTTACCTGCTCTTCAGTGAGGCTCGTTGCGTAGCCAATTTCGCGAGCGGTAGTTTGACCGTCGACGCGCGACAACACAAACGCCTCTTCCGGCCCGATCGGCAATTGGCGGATATCCAATCCGGGCACTAATCGGGGCACGAGGGAAGTCGATAGTGTCTGCAATGCCTGCCACTCGAAAGCGTGAATTCACTCGAGTCTATCTCGCGTTCGGGGCCGTCCGAAAGGGTGGCAGTGAGACGCGCCAGGCCAGCACCGCCCCCCACCCTCATCTTCCCCGGCGGTTTTGGGCTGAAAATGGCCATCAGCCGCCTATCTAGTCACATCGAAACAACGAACAAATCCGCAAGATTCTTTTGGCTGCCTGGCCGTGTGCAGAGAAGTGAGGTGTGCGCTGCTGCGATCAGCGGCAGCCTGAGCAACGGGCCGCGAGGTCGCGCGAGGCTTGATCCAATCTGCCGTGTGCGGTGCGGCAACGCTGATTGGGATCGCTCGCGACAACGAGGTCGCAAATGCGCTGTGCAGACCGTCGCATGGATTCGAGTGCGCGGCACGCATCTTCGCAAGCACGGGATGCAGAAAGGTGTTGCCACGCGGTGTCGAACTCCGCTAGGGCCGCGTGCAGTTCCGGCGTCTCGACGAGCGTTGGAACGGCGTCTTGCGCGGGCGGATAGGGTGCTGGCGCAGCTTTGGATGCTGCTTCAGCTTCCCGCCGGGAGGCGCCGGCAGTCGCTCGCGATGGCGTCGGCGACAGTTCGCGTGCGCCTCGTTTCCGCACTGCGGCTTCGGCGGGTTCCTTCTGGTCGATGCTCTCCGCAGCGCCGCGCGGCGCCTGAACTGCTTGCTCCGTTGCTCTGGCGGGTGGCGTTGACGTCAGCGCATCATCGGGCTCATGCGCGTTCCCCTGGCTCGGGGAACTAGCCTTTTCGGGCTCTTTCGAGACTCGGGCGCAGGAAAACGCAATGGCGGCAAGTCCCAGTGCGACGCAAAGGACACGCGATCGAAAACTTGAATTCATGGATCGTTCTTTCTCTCCTTCGTTGCTGACCGGGTTCATGGCGTGTGTGTGCTGCATCACCCTGCGAGAATTCATGGCTGTCCGGCGTCCAGCGGTGCCTTCCGAATGACTTCTGCCTGAATCTGCATGGCTGTCTCGAACGCCTGCAGTGCGCGTACATTCGCCTTCTCTGCCTGTCCGCTCTGCCCCGTTCGGAGCAACTCGGCGGCGTGGCGTTGCTCCACCAATCCGCGCATCTCGAACAGATGGCCGCGAAAATAGCTTGGCTCTGGAACTTGATCCAGCGCTGTGGCGATCCGTTTCAGGGCATCGTCGAATTGCATGAGTCGGCTCTGGAAATCTGCGATGCGGGCCTGAGTGTCGGCGACCACCTCGCGCGCCTCAGGGGGTACGATGCCAGCAATTTGCGGTATGGGCCCGTCTACCACCTCAACCAGCGCCGCCACTGCTTGACTAGGATTGCCGTCTTCCTTGAGATCCGCGACGTGGTGTGCGGCTCTTGCCCGAGATAGGAAGGCGATCAGTCTCGGTTCGATTGGGGCTACTTGTTCGCTCTCGCCTGGGCAGGAACACGGCTGCCTGGAGCAGCCAAGGCTCGAAGCGCACAGCAGCGTTACCACGACGAGACAGACCAGGGGCCGGTGGCCGATCATCTCACCCTCCAAAGGGTGTAGCGGTTATGTCTGAGTTCCTTGCTGCGAACCGCATAGATGCGATCGATGCGCTCGGTAGGTGTGGGCTGCTCGAGAGTCTCGGCAAACATCGGGGACAATGAACGCGTCCGCGCCAATTCACTCACCGGTGCTCGCTCGGACTTGGTAGCTGGCGGCTGCACGGCAGTGAACCAGAGTGCCACACCCGCGGCGAGCGCGAGCCCTGGAGCCAAGTAACGCCAAGTGCGAGCTGCTACAAAGCGCCCCGGGCGCGTGCGCGCAAGTGGCTTCTTCACCAGCTGCTCGTGGCGCGCCAGCTGGAGCGCGCAGGGAGCGTACGCGTTTTGGAGCGCCTCTGCTAGATCCAGTAGCGGGTGGCCGCCATCACCGTTCAGCGCTGAAGCCAGCTCCTGCGCCTGCTGGCGCTCGAATGGCGTGCTCTCGGGATTGCCCTGCGGATTTGACTCATCACCATCAATTGTCTCGGCGCCGGCGGGCAGAGCGAGTGCATGTTCAATCAGCAGCGCATTGTGTTCAGGGTCGAGCGCGTCAGGCAGAAACGCACCCCGGAGCGTTTCTCTGAGCTCGGCGTCACTGCTCTCGAGCGGTGAGGTGTCTGGTTCACGATACTTGCCGCTCACAGGTTTGCCTCCGGATGCGGGCCGAGCTCGCGTCTCAGGTGGGCCATGGCTCGATGCAGGAGAACATCGAAGTTGGCGATGCTGATGCCGAATGCAGCAGCGCACTGGGCGCGGCTCTGTCCTTCGAGTACTCGCATTCGAATAGCGTCACGATAGCGGGAGTTGAGGCGGTCCAATAATTCAATCACACGTTGTCGAGCGTACTCTAGGTCTTGTCGTTCGAGTTCGTCTGCAGACGTTTCCGATTGTCCTTGTGCGGCTTCAAGCGTGTGTTCGAGCTCTTCTGGCTCAAACAGGCGCTCCCGCTTCTCGCGCCGAAGCTGATCAATCGCAACGTGCAATGCTACGACCCGCATCCATGGGTAAATCCCTGTGTCCTGCCACTCGAATTGTACGAACCGCTCGACAATACGACTGTACGTGACGCTCAGGGCTTCTTCAGCTGCCGCTTTTCGACCCAGCCGCGGCAGCAAGACACAACGGTAGAGTCGTGGCCCGTGAGTGCGGAGAAGATCGCCCAGTGCCTGGCGGTCACCCGACTTGGCCCGCTCGCAAAGTGCGCGTTCTTCGAGCAGAGGTGGCGCCAAATCACGCACGAGCCGCAATCTACACGAATGCTCCCGCGGCGCGGATGGATTACGTACCCAGTGACGGCTAGCATCCACCCACGACGAAACCTGGCGGAGCGCTTCGACGGACATGCAAGGGTAACGCGGCTGCGTCTTGCACCTTACGATTCGGCCACGTGGAGGGCGCTGGTCGGTGGGCGGGCCATCGCGCCACCGTCACAGGCGTTGTGCGGGTCATCGTGGCTCGACTCCAATGTCTGCAACACGGTCCTTGTCACATCACCGCGGGCAGAGCTTTAGCAAAGGGGCTTCTCCTCGGCGAGCAGCAGTGGTCTACTTCGGCTGAAACGCGACCGGTGGTCTTTGCACGTCGATGGAGCACACCAGCAGCATTTCATTCGCCTGTTCGGAGGTGAACACCCAAGCTGCCAGGTTCTGGATCGTGGAAGAGTTGTCAGACAGTCGGGAGACGTTCGGGTGCTGCTACTAACGCCGAGGAACTTAGCTGAAAATGCCAGTTGTTAACGCCCTAGCTAGAGAGCTCGTGTTCAAGGTTGTCTACTATGGACCTGGGCTCGGCGGAAAGACGACGTCGTTGCAGCACATCCACGCGACGACTCGACCCGAGAACCGCGGCAAAATGGTGAGTCTGGCAACCCCAGTAGACCGTACTCTCTACTTCGATTTTCTACCCATCCGCGTGCCGTCCGCTCGCGACATGACCGTTCGATTGCAGCTCTTCACTGTACCCGGCCAGGTCTATTACAACGCGACCCGTAAGCTGGTCCTAACCGGAGCAGACGGCGTCGTCTTCGTGGTGGACTCGCAACGCGCGCGCGCTGACGCCAACATCGAGAGTCTGCGGAACCTCGAGGAGAATCTTCTGGAGCACGGACGTGGTCTCGACGAGCTTCCGCACGTCTTCTCCTACAACAAGCGCGATCTGCCTGGTCTCGTCCCAATCGATGACATGGAGCGCTTGCTCAATCCGCATGGGGCGCCTTCGTTCGCCACCGTAGCCACCACGGGCGAGGGCGTTTACGAGACGCTGGAAGCGATCACGCGGGCGGTTCTCGAGGATTTCGAGCACCGCATGCCCGAGCACCGTGGGTTGGTGCCCAGCCCGTTGATGCTTCCTGAGGGGGGGCTCGCCGAAGCACTACGCCTAGCTACACCGAACGAGCCGCAGCCGCGCCCCGTTGAGCCGAAAGCTCGACTAGTGATCGCGGAATCGCCAAAGGAGCTGGATCTTTCACTCCCTCCACCCGAGTCGACCGACATCGGCGAACGCGCGGCTCGCGCCCTTACTGAGACCGGGATGGGGCTGCGGGACGAGAGCCAAGAGCATCAAGAGCATAGGGCGTCGCCGCCGGCAGTCGCGCGCGCCAGGCGCCCGTCGTTAGAGGAGCGAGTCAAGGAGCTCGTTCCAGAGTTGCTGCCAGACGTTGGCTCGGAACTACTGGGCGACGAAGTTGCGTCGCCCGTGGATGCGATGTCCAGAGTGGTGGCGAGGCTTTCGTCGGGTCTCACGAAACCTCCGTCAGACCAACGGGGGGCTTCACTCGCGCAACTCTCAGAGCGGCAAGCGAACGGTACCTTGGATACTGCGGCCGTCGACGTAGGCGCGCCGAGAACACCAACCCTAGATCCTCGTCTATTGGAAGCCACCCAAACCAGCGTGGCCGCCAGGGCACGCCGCGAAGGCTTCAGTCTGGCGAGCCTGTGGCATGGCTCGGAGCGGCAGACAGCTGCACGAATCGAGGAAGCCATCGCGCTCGGCGAGTATCGAGATGCGGTGCTCCTGACAGATGTCGCCGTTCAACGCTCACTCGATGAGCTATCGGAAGCCATCGGTTCGTCGTCGTCCGATCGCACGACCGTAACCCTGTTGCTCGGACTGAGTGCTGCGTCAATTCTCGAGTTCCGGCTGGTTTGTGAGCGCTCTAGACCGACGTCGGGTGAACCTACCGAGAACGAAGCCAAAGTGTGTCTGCTCTTCGCGACGATGACGAATCTCTCCGTCAGCAAAGCACTTGGGCGCGCGGGCTAGCACCGCATCACGGGGACTAGTGCCGCCCGCCAAAAGTCTGGCCGCCTTTTGGCGCCGCTGCGCGGGGCGGCTACGCCGCCGCGGCCCTCCTCGTTTTCTCGGGGTTTCACCCCGAACCCCGCGCCCGCTCCGCGGT
>JBLNFG010000968.1:0-5280 GCA_050263495.1 Myxococcales bacterium
CCGGCTTGGACAAACGAGATGGGCACTTTCGCCCGAGCCCTCGATGCTCTCCTCGAGGCATACGGCAACCTAGATCTATTCCGGCTCGTCACCTACGATGCCGGAGCTTGTTCTAAGGCTAATGCCGAGCATACTCGTAGCCGAGGTCTGCACTATCTGCTCGGGCTCAAGGGTTCCCAGCGATCTACAGTGACGATGGCCGCTGAGTCACAGCAGGAGGCGCTGTTCCTCGATACGAGTCTGATTATCGCTGCGACCGTTGGTGCTCACCCTAGTCACGTAGCTGCTGCGTCTTTCATCGAGAAAGCGGCGAGTGACGGATTGGAGTTCTGTATGAGCCCGCAGTTCTTGGTCGTACTCACACGCCAACCTGTGAGCGATCGCCACTTCTCTCTGGAAGAAGCCCTCGGAGCTTTGGAGACCTGGACAGCAGAGTGTCGACTGCTTGAGGAGAGCTACGCGGTTGTGGAGGAGCTGCTTTCGCTGGTTCAACGGTACCAAGTTCGAGGCAAGCAGGTCCACGACTGCAATATCGTTGCGACCATGCGCCAACGGCATCAAGCGTTTGGCAACCCGCAACGGAGCCGATTTCAAGCGCTATGCTGAGCTTATTCAGATCGACGATGCGACGGACTGATCGGCTCGAGTCGCGACTTGCTTCTACTTAGTCGTATGGCACAGGGTCGCCATGTCTGCCGAACGACTGTTGCATAACCCGCGGCCGCATCAGACCAGCAGGTACGCGTCATGATGACAAGACCAGCGCCAGCCGTACAATTGAGGCGATGCCACGGCTGGCGCTGAAAGGGGACCCAGCAGAAAGCTAGGCCGCCGGGTTCATGCAAGAGTTGGGCTGCTTCCAAATCCACAACCTGTCACGCAACAAAACTGTCTTACCGGCGGCTTCGCTCCGCATCGGATCGTCTTGTGGCGCTTCAAGCTGCGCTGCCACTAGCCGGATTCCTTTGAGACTCAATGCCCGCAAGCAGTGCCTTTAGCCCGAACTCGAACATCTCATCGAAGCTCCAGCGGTCGATCTGCGCTGCTACCGATGCCAGGCTCGCATACCTGCCCTCTGGGGCTTGCGCCACGACTTGTTGCAAGAGCGAGAGACGCTTCGCCATAAGATCATCATTTGCGGTTGTTGACATGGTCCGCTCCACGAAGACGCTACCGAGCGCAAAGCTCATCACGCACATGTGCGCCCTTAAGGCGCCCGATAACGAGAAGCCGTCCTTGAGCATCAGCTCTACAAGCCGCTCTGCGTACCCTAGAAATGATGACGGCGGTCCGCTTGGATGGAAAACGAGTGGAAGCCAATTGGGGTGCTCACGCGCCGCTCGTGATAGGCCAAGGGCCGTTTCTTCAAGCAAGGCCTGCCAAGTCGTAAGCGACGTGCTCTCCTCGCGTATTCGGTCGACCACGCGCTCCTTCATGGCGGCGACAAGATCTTCCTTGCTCGCGAAGTACGTGTAGAGCGCCATTGGTGATGCGACGCCGACTTTGGAAGCGAGCGCGCGCAAGGTTACCGCATGCACTCCGTCACGGTCTGCAATCGCAAGGGCTATATCGGCTAGCGAATCCCGGGAGAGGGAACCCCGTGCGAGCCGACGGGCCGGCTTCTTCCTTGTGCTCATGAAGATTCACTGCTGGTGCGGTCTGAGTCCTGGACAAGGAATACTTCACAAGTATAGTACATGCAACTGTACACTGTAC
This sequence comes from Myxococcales bacterium, assembly GCA_050263495.1. Classification (GTDB taxonomy): domain Bacteria; phylum Myxococcota_A; class Polyangia; order Polyangiales; family Polyangiaceae; genus FEN-1139. Next base: position 1,717 of record JBLNFG010000968.1, read on the forward strand.
AGTTGCGGAGAATGAAGCAATGATATTGGAAGTTGTGATGGTGCTCATGTCTCGATTCACTCCGAACTCAGGCAGCTGGGGGTTCAAGTGAACCCCGGGCACGAGAGTCAGACGGCGGTCATGGCTTGCGCGGGACGCGCAGCGGCACATGGCAGGACCGATGTAGCCGAATTCGCCGACCCGACCGCACTCCAGCTGCTTCCAGAGGACGCTCGACAGCGTGTCGAGCAATTCTGCTCGGGCGTGCCGCCTAGAAGCCTGCGCAGACGTGTTCAGTCTGTTTTGCTCAAGATGCTATCAAAGATGATGGTTGTTCGCACTGTTGCCATCGATAACGCGATACGAACCGCCGCGTCCTCGCAGGTCGTCATCCTTGGCGCCGGTCTGGACGGGCGGGCGTGGCGAATGTCGGAACTCGTGGACGCAATCGTATTCGAGGTGGACCATCCCGACTCACAGCGCAAGAAGCGCGAGCGCGCCGCAACGTTGACGCAAGCCGCGCGTGACATTCGATTCGTGCCGGTCGACTTCGGTCGCGACCGCCTTGAGCATGCGCTCGAATCTGCCGGTCACGATCCAGTGCGTCAGACGACCTGGATATGGGAGGGGGTCGTTATGTATCTTGAGCGCGCCGACATCGAGACGACGCTTCGGGTCGTCGAGGCGCGCTCGGTGCCCGGGAGTCGCCTTGTGGTCATGTATACATCCCCCTCCATCATCCGGCGGATGAGCGGATTCTTCCTTGGCCGCATGGGCGAGCCCGTTCGTTCAGCTTTCACCGCGGACGAAATGAGCACTTTGCTCGCGGGGTTCAGCTTCACTGTCGTCCAGGACGATGATCTGCCAAGAATCGCCAACAGATTGTTGACCGGGTTCGGCAAAGCAACGCGGCTCCTGCAGGACATGCGAATCGCGACGGCGGAAAGGCAGTGATTGTGAGGCGCACGTGGTACATACAACCTCGTGGCCACATAGGTCGGCGCGTTTCGTGGCAGTGCGCCACTTGACCTGGCCTTCGCCAATACGAGAACGCCTCTCAGCGCGTGTCGGTCCAACGCATATTTGAGCAGTCTGGCTATGAGTGTTGCGAAACGCTGGAGCGCGACCCGTACCCCGAGGTGGAACACCAAGGCCGTCGCGTCTACGTATTGGCCCGAAGGACGTGACGTCACCGGTATGCCGTCGACGGCTTTTCGTCTCTTCGCGAGCAAGCATGCGCCAGCATCTCATGACCGCCCGTAGTCGTCATGAGCCGCTGAGGTCGTCGGTGACATGACATCCCATGGTCCGACAGGGGCACGGCACGCTGACGAACGCTTGCTCATCACGGCGCATCGTCGACCCCTCGAGGTTGCCCGCTCCGCTCTGCTCTGCGCCTACCGGTGTGCCACGCGATAGATATGGACGGCGTGCGCCGAGAAGGCGTCACGTAGCACGCCGTCGGTGGCTTCGAGGCTCCGGCCTTCTCCAACCACCTCCACATTCGACTTGCCAGATACGCCGCGCAGCGTGAACGTTGCCGTGGTGGCTGCGGGTCGCATGCCCACGGCGAACACGTACGTGCTCCCGCCGAAGCGTTTGAGCATCGTGTCGACGGGAACGGCTGCGTTGCTCGAAGTCGTCGCCACGCCGTTGGCCACGCTCTGGGTATTCAGGATCGGAGCTAGGCTCCGAATCTGAGTATTGATGGTGCTGATGCGAGCTGTCATTGCAGCGTCAGCGAGGAGGCCGGCCTCGATGAAGGAAGGGCTAAAGACGTGGCAGAAATAGCCGATGCCACGCGCTCCGTGAATGAGCGCCATCCATACTTCGGCTGCTACTAGATCGGGCGTCAGCGCGAATCCAGCTTGCCCGTTGAAGTTCGTCGTCTCGATCCAAACCCAGACCGGTTTCTTCTGGCCCGCCCACGCGCGCAGCCGATCCACCCCGCTCGCTACGTACCAGATGTTCTGAGCGACGGCGTTGTGGAACGCCTTCTTCCAGTCTTGCTCGCTCTCGGCAACGGTAAAGACGTTCATTGGATAGATGTCGAAGCTCAGAATATCCCCGCCTTGCGCGTACACGGGGTAGTCTTCCGGGTGATTGGTGCGATTGCCGCGGCCATACCAGGTATCGGCTGCGACACCCTGTCCGAAATTGAGGTACACCGGTCGGGTTGCATCCGCGGCCACCATTGACTGGTAATTCGCGATGACGGTCTCGGGAGGCATTGGATCCTCGGTATTGTCTTGGGCGTTGTCGGGTTCGTCTCCTTGCAACCATGCCTTGATCAGGCCAGCGTTGGGTGAGGCTAGGCCGGTGGCGTTCTGGGTCGCAATCACCACCGTCGGTAATGCCGCGGCCGCAGTCAGTTGGGCTTCAGTGGGGCCTTCCCACAACCCCACATGCATGTTGACGCCGATCTCACGATACCTTGCGGCAGTGCCAGCGCTGTCCGGCGCTTGAAGCCAAACCGCGATCGGAAAGAAAGACGGATCGGTGGAAGGTCCGTTGCGCCAACGACCGTAGTACGCGGGCCCGCCCTCCCACTCTTGCCAGACATCCCCCGGCAAATAGCCTTGAGCCGCGCTACCGGCGCTCGCAAGCGAACCGCCGCCACTGCCCGTAGTTCCATTCGACCTGCCGCCAGTTGCAGCTGGGCCATTCCCCGCCGAGCTGCCTGAGCTCCCCGAGCTGCCTGAGCCGCCCCCTGCCGCTAGTGCGCCACTGCCCGCGCTGCTCGCACCAGCGGCATTGCCATCCGCGCTCTTGTCATTGCCACAACCCACCCCTAACAGAACGGTCAGAAGCAACGCGGTAGCAGGTGCAGGAACGGAGTTGGAGCGTGTCATGAGCATTCTCTTCGTAGGGCACCGCAGGGCTGACTCTGAGCGAACGGTGACGTTGCCTCGCCAAGACTAAGCGGGCCTCGCCGCGGCGGATGCAAAAATCGACGCGTTGGATCTGCATCCAATCCGTTTGCACGCCGCGCTAAACCCAAAAAAACAAAGGAAGTCGCGGAAGTTAACCACAGTCGCACCCGGGAGAGCATGTGAAGCACACGAGTCGCCGACCTAGCAGTCTGACAGGGTGAGCAGGTCTTCTCAGCAGCGAGAATGCCCGCTTGAATCCCGCACGCGCCGTTCACGGAGGAAGCACTGATGACGACACTTGCCCAAGCATCGTCCGAATGTCACTTGACCAAGTCCGGCATTGTTCGGATTGTTACCGTAATCAGCGCGCGCTTGGTAACGGCCGTGGTCTTCTTCAGTGCTGCCGGAAGCACGCACCGTTGCTGCTGAATCGAACCGATGTGAGCCAGGCGCGATCCGAGCCTGATGACGACTTCTGCCTACGTGGGCGCCATTGCGTGTTGCGGGCGGGGAAGGGTAAGCAGTCCGATACTTGGGGCACCACGAGCGAGCCTGCTAGGCCTTACTTGCGACATGTGGTTTCGATGCGATCGAGAGTCGTGTTAGCCTTAGCCGTCAGCTTTTGATCTTGGAGGTAAACCGTGGCTATCGATAGGCCCGAAGAAATTACTCGTCGCGACTTCATAGGTCTCGCTCTCGGCTCTGCCGTGGT
>JBLNFG010000969.1:0-3876 GCA_050263495.1 Myxococcales bacterium
ACGTCGTCAAGGCCGATGACGGCGTGCATGGCCAAGGAAAGGACTGTTATGGCCATGCGGGTGCGTCCCGCCAAGTGCGGGTACCCCTCGGCACAGTGCTTATTGATGTTGATACGGATGAAGTGGTTGGGGAGCTCAAGGACGTCGGACAAGAAATCTTGGTGGCCCGCGGTGGGCATGGCGGACGAGGCAATAAGCATTTCTCGACGCCGGTGAATCGGGCCCCGCGGCACGCTGAACCCGGGGAGCCTGGTCAACGAAGGCGCCTTCGACTCGAGCTCAAGTCCATGGCTGATGTGGGCCTACTCGGGTTTCCCAACGTGGGCAAGAGCACCTTTATTAGCTCGGTCAGTCGAGCACACCCCAAGGTCGCGGATTATCCGTTTACGACGCTGGAACCCCATCTAGGTGTGGTTTCGATCGGAGATACGCGAGGCGGGCTCGGCAAGAGTTTCGTGGTCGCCGACCTACCCGGGTTAGTGCCCGGAGCGAGCCAAGGCCATGGCATGGGGATTCGCTTCTTGCGTCATGTGGAGCGAACGAAGCTCTTGCTTCACCTCATCACCGTTACCGAGGAGGAACCAGACCGCGACCCGATCGCCGACTACCATGCGCTGCGCAAGGAGCTCAATGAGTACGATTCAGCGCTCGCAATGCGGCCAGAAGTGGTGGCGATTACCAAAGCCGATCTTCCATTCGTAAGGGACGCGTTCTCGGATGTCGCACGACAGTTCGCGGAGCTGGGCATTCGACCGCTCCTCATCAGCGCAGTAACCCATGAGGGTTTGGACGATTTGTTGCGGACTCTGGCGACGCAGTTGAGAGACGAAAGCCCCTCAACGCCCGCACCTTGAGTTGACACACTCAGCTTGAGGGAGGCGCGTCGCACGAGCCATTCACTCAGCGTTTAGACTGGTGGAGATTCGCAGGTATGTTGCGAACAGCCATAGGCCGACTCGCCTCAAGCAGAATTGTCCCCGAGTTTCGGGAACTATGCGCAGGGCTGCAGGTGAGCTGAGCTGAGGCCAACTTTGGGAATGCTCCTGAAGCGCATGGGCAGCAGCATTCCTGCTTGAGCTCGAAATCGCGGCGCACGCAGATTGACACGACTCTATAGACAGCCTATTGGGCAGGGCCATGGCGGTTTGGTTGCCGGAGGCCCTAAAAATAGCCCAGCGAGGGCCGTCTGCCCCTTGTCGGATCATGGTGCTGGCGGCCCTGCTAACACTCTCTGCCTGCCGTCACACGATTGTACTGAGCGCTGCGGATAGCGCGACGGACCGGCACGCGGACTACTTGCTCTGGAGTCACCATTATCTTTGGGGATTCGTAGGCCGAACCAATTTGGACGTTCGAGACTACTGCCCACGCTCCGCGGCGACACGCGTCGAACTGTATACGGACATTCCCGCGCTTCTGATCAGCCTTGGGACGCTCGGGATTTATGTCCCACGGCGGCTATCGGTCACTTGCAGCAAGGTCGGCTCGACGTGAGCGGAGCCGGTCCATCAGAGAGGATTCGTTCCAGGGGTCCTGGTTACGCCTTGTGTCTGCTCGCGCTGCTGGCACTCTCAGGTTGCTTCCGAACCAGTATTCGCTCGGGAAAGGCGCCCGGCTTGGCACCGACGGCATGGGAGGAGCGCTGGAACCACGGGCTATTTTGGGGACAGATTGATAGCCACGGCCCAGCGGTCGCAAACCAGATCTGCCCAGCTGGCTGGGCCGAGATCGACACCTCGCTCGATCCCATGCAGACAGTGATCGCAGTAGCAACGCTTGGAATCTATACCCCCACGACCGTCTCCGTGGTCTGTGCTGATCCTCGCTTCGACAGTGCTTCCGAACAGTGACGCCCCAAGTTTTGGCACTCGCGCCACTCAGTTGATTCGGCCGCTTCTGGCCCATATGCTGCCCGCGTGCAATCCTCCCCGCGCCGTATCCCCGGTGTCCTCGCAGTCATGACGTGCGCTGCCCTGGCGCTCTCGACTACGGCTAGAGCTGCGGCCCCAGCAGCGCCCACCTCCGATCGTGCGACGTCCACGTCAACTGAAGATCGAAATTATCACGAGCGATACTGGATTGTGGATCCCCGCCCGCGACCTGCATCGCCTGAACCGGATCTCTTGAAGATGGAGATCCACGGTGAGTACTTGCTTCACCTCTCGGCCGTTCCGAGTCCCAGACTCGCACAGTACGGCTTTTCCGATTACGCCGACAGTCTTGGTCAGACTCACCGTCTGGCACATCGGATGCGCTTCACCCCGCGCCTCTTCTATCGAGATGCTCTCGCAATTGTGGCGCAGTTTGACGCTCCTTATGGGACAGTGTTGGGAGAGTCTCCAGATCACGTCGAGGCGAGAGGGGATCAGGCCGCAACCGTTGCGCAACCGATGCGAGTCGCGTTGCGTTGGGCATACGCCGAGGTTCGCGTCGGCGCGGGGCACTTGCGCTTGGGGCAACAGCCAGCGCACTGGGGCTCGGGGCTCGTCCTCAACAGCGGCGATGAGCGGCAATTCCTTGGTGACTCGCGTTTCGGCACCATCGTGGAGCGGTTGGGATACGAGGGTCGTCCTTGGGGCGCCAACAGCAGCTTCGAACTGATCGTAGCGACAGACTGGGTCGTGTCGGACACTAAGGTCCAATGGCTAGACGGTGATCACTCAATGAGATCACTGATTGGAGCAAGCCTGCAGGCAGGGCCTGATCGGCGCGTCGGACTCATGCTGATGGGCGAGAACCTCCGTCCGAAGTCAGGCCACGCGGTGGTTGACGCCAGGGCTCCTTCAGAGATGACTGCGACGATCGACTTGGCTGGCAAATACGCGTTCGCAGTGCCAGGACGGCACGCTTTCGTGATGCTGGCAGCTGAGGCTGCGGCGGTCCTCGGAACCTCCGATGTGAGCCCGGAGATACTACTGCCATCGAACGCGCGCGTCGCTCGGTTCGGTGCGTTGGGCCAGCTCGGCGTGACAGCCGTCCGCGGCAGTGGCCGCCACTCTTGGGCTAACTGGGGGTTGATGCTGGAGTGGGGATACATGTCCGGAGATTCCAACCCGGGCGATGGCACGGACCGACGGTTTATCGCAAACCCGAGTCGTCGCGTGGGGCTTGTCCTCTTCGACGAGGTGCTCCGGTGGAAGGCCGCGCGAGCAGCCGCCGCATCGAGTGACCCAAGGCTCGGAATGCGCCCGTCTGCGTCTAGTTATTCAATCGCCACGAATGGCGGGGTCGCAGGAGCCACCTATTTGATTCTTCAGGGGCTCTTTCGGCCGATACCAAACTTCGACCTGAGAACGGCCGCACTCGTTGCCCAGGCCACTTCCGACGGGATCGATCCCGTGCAATTGGTAACCCATGGACGTTGGACGAACTTCGACGGAGGAGCCCCGGCCCACCGCGATCTTGGATTGGAACTCGATTTCGCGGCGGAGTTCCGGCAACCGCTCGATCACGGTATCAGCGTGATGGCCGGGGTCGAAGGTGGCGTGCTATTCCCAGGGCGAGCACTCGCTGATGCCCAAGAAAATACTGTCGGTAGACAGCAGCTGGTCCGAGGTCGACTCGGCTTCTACTTCTGAACGACTTAGGCAAAGATCCGGCAGCGAATTTGCCACTAGGACTGAGAAACGAGGATAACCAGATGACCCCTCCGGATGCCGCCATTGTTCGAGCTGCAATTTTGGCAACGTGCATCCTTTCGGTGGCATGTTCCTCTCGGGTCCCAGAGAATGCTCGATACCTTTCGCAGGGTGAATCGACGTCGGTCAGGTACGATCTAGCAGCAGGGCTCACCGCAGTCCCGTGGCCGAATGACTCGCTCTGCTGGGTCGACGAAGCCACAACGGGCCCGTGTCACCCGAACCTTTCGGTGGTGGG
>JBLNFG010000970.1:0-5656 GCA_050263495.1 Myxococcales bacterium
AGCTCACGCCGATGGACATATGCCGGTAGTCAACGCCTGAAGCCGCTCACGCGAACCTGACGCCCACGGTCGCACCGCAAGGATTGGCTCAATTCAGTGCCTATCGAAGATCACACCGAGCAAGCCAGATCGGAAACCTTCGGCGTCGCGCCGAGCAAGCCAGATCGGAAACCTTCAAGGGTGTGATGGCTCGGTGAGTTCCAACATCAAATCCGCGGCGCGCCGTGATGGCTCCCTCAGCTCCAAGTTCGAGCCCCCTAACGAACTGCCAAGACTACCGACATCTAGGCAGGCTGCCCTATCCCAACACATCCGCAATCGCGTAAAGCTTCCCCGCCGGTTGCGTCGCAAGGAACCGCGCCGCGCGCAACGCGCCGTGAGCGAACAGTTCTCGACTGGTTGCGCGATGAGTGATTTCAAGGCGCTCCCCAGGCCCGAGCAGGTGCACCGTGTGATCGCCGATCACGTCACCGCCGCGCACGGCCAGGATCGCTACCTCTTCATCGGTGCGCGCACCAACGATACCTTCACGACCATAGAGTTCGTTACAGTTTGGACGCGCTGCCTTCACTGCTTCACCCAGACGCTTCGCGGTTCCGCTCGGGGAGTCAACCTTCTTGCGATGATGTACCTCGACTATTTCGACGTCGTAGCCCGCCCCGAGTCGCTGAACCGCTTGCTGCACGAGCTCTGCCAGAACCTGCACGCCCAGACTCGTGTTCGCGGCCCAAAGCAGCGGGATCTCCGTGGCAGCTTTATGTAACGCCGCTTGCTGCTCCGAGTTCAGGCCAGTAGTGCAGACCACGGTTGGGACTCTCTTTCGCGTCGCGTGCTGAAGCAACGTCGGGAGTGCCTTGAGTGACGAAAAATCGATGACGACCTCGGCTCCCAACAGCGAGGAGCCGACATCGGCAGAAGCCGTAATCCCCACAGAACCTACGCCAGCAATCACGCCCACGTCTTGGCCAAGCGCCGGATCATCCGGGGCGCAGACGGCCCCGACCAGTTCCAGATCCGTGGCTTGATGAATCAATCGAACAAGCGCCTGTCCCATGCGCCCGGTGGCGCCATGCAATGCAATTTTCATTGGCTTCACTTCACTGCTTAGGGTGCACACGCCGCCCGAACATGGGCGGCGCGATTACGTTCTCTTCTACACGAGTCCAGTTACAGGTCGCAGCGTTCGAGGATGCATCGTTGGTCGCTGCGGAGCGGGTTTACACCCCTTCGGGTGTTCACCAGGCTCCGGTGTTCCGCCGCGTACCGAACCCAAGTGCGCTCCGCGCGCCGTCGCGGGCCGGCCTCGTCTGCGCAGCACTGCGACGACCCGCTGAGCCGTACTATCGCGCCGCCTCGAATGCCGCACACATCGCTTGCAGCTTCTGAACCGTCGCCTCACTCGCCTCGATCATGGGTTCGCGAGCGGTCGGATGCATGAACCCCTTGGCAGCCAAGATCCCCTTGGTGGGTTGCGGGCTGGGCTCGCAGAACAATGCGCGATGGAGCGGGAACAGCGCCGCGTGCTTCACGCGTGCTGCGGCATTATTCCCCGCCAGCATCAGCTGAGTCACCTCTTCGACTTCGGCGGGATACACGTTGCTGGTGACGCTAATGACACCCTTGGCGCCGACACTCATCATCGGCAGCGTCAAGGCATCGTCGCCGCAGATCACCGTTACCCGATCGCCGGCGCGTTGCAGCAGCTCCTGACAATAGAGCACGTTACCGGATGCATCCTTGATCGCGACGACGTTCTTGCATGCGTCGAGTGCACGCAAAGTGGTATCGACGCACAAATCGACCGCTGTACGCCCCGGAACGTTGTAAAGCACCACTGGGAGGTCGACCGCGTTCGCGACCGTGCGAATGTGCCGAAACAGGCCTTCCTGCGAGGGCTTGTTGTAATAGGGCATCACCGTCATCACGCCATCGGCGCCGGCCTTGGCTGCGGCCTTTGCGAGATCCACGACTTCATCGGTTGCGTTCGAGCCTGCGCCCGCGAGCACGAAAGCGCGCCCTTTCACCAGCGCTACCGTGCGCTTTACCACCTCCTCTTGTTCCGCGAAGCTGAGGGTGGGACATTCGCCGGTCGTACCGCACGGCACGACGCCGGAGATCTTCGCGTCGAGCTGTCGCTGCACGTGCTTGTCGAATGCAGCCCAGTCAATGCTGAAGTCGGGGAGGAAGGGAGTGACGAGTGCCGTGAGGGCACCTTGAATCGGCAGCGTGGCCATATAGGGAGTCCCTATTTGTTCCGTTTCGTTCGCAAAATCAACGTCACTTTGCGACCCTTCAGCCGCCTACGTCGAAAATTGCCGGCAAAGTCGGCTCCGACCTGCATCGCACCTCGCTCCCAATGCCCGGCTGACGCTCCTATACCATTGCACGTCGCTCCCTATGCCCGGCTGACGCTCCTATCCCCACGATCCTTGGCGTTTTGCCCGCCGTGAGCCACCGACCCCGTCGCAACCCCGCGCCAGTCTTTCCGTTCGGACGCGTCGAGACGTGTCTCTCGCCGCCCGCAGTGCACCCGCACGCTGCACCCAACCCGAACTCGACCTCCTCAAGTTGGACGCCCGCTGAGCCTATCGGAATTCTCGCACTCACAAGAGTCGCAGTCGTTGATTCGTCGCAGTCGCCAGCGGAGGCGCGTGCATTTGCGCTCTCAGCTCGAATTACGTTAGCCAAATGTATGGCGGATTTTCCCAAGAATAGTTAGCCACTTGTAACTGGTAGAACCTCGCTAAAGCGCCCTCATTTCTGCCCTAATGTGAGCCCCCCGTCGCTGAGGTGCCGTCGCGGTCGCTGGTTGCCGTCGCGGTGTGAGCCGCGTACAGCAACGCCCTCGATTCGCTCCAACACTTCCGACGCAATCGAGGTCAGTCAAACCGGCACACTTGACGACTGGCACTCGGCAAGTTTGACGGTGCCGTCGCATCAATTTCGAATCGTCTCGCCTATCCCAAGTTGTGACTTCGGAGAGCCTTCAACGGCAACAGCAGCGCTGGCGCATCATTCGTCACGACATCCCACAGAATTCCCTCGTCGAGCCCGAAGTAGTCGTGGGCCAATAGGTCCCGAAGGCCAGCGATCCGCCGCCAGGGAATTTCCGTGGCGGCGCCACGGACGTCTTCAGGGATCTTCTTTGCGGCTTCACCTAGAATCTCGAGATTGCGCAGCGTTGCATCGCGCGACTTCTTGTCGCGAAAGAATTCGTCGCGCATCTCTTTGGAGAACTCCACGACGTTCTCAATGGCCTCGATCATGTCGTCCAGGTACATCGACCAGCTACGCGACACGCCGAGCCTCCGCCAGAATCCGCGCCTTCACGGGAGGACGCAGTGCATTGCGTGTCACCAAATCGACGCGCATCTGGAGTTCATCCTCGAGTAGAAACTTCAAGTCCATGAATCGGGCGAAGGTCGGCGCGCCCGCGAAATCGACGAGGACATCGAGGTCGCTATCTGCGCGTGCTTCGTTGCGAGCAACCGATCCAAATACGTGCAATGCCGCCACGTCAAACTCATTCCGCAGCCTCTCGGTGAGGCTCTCGAGTTTTGCAGCGACAATATCGATATTGGGGGCCATCGGGGAATGGATCCAAGATTGGTGCGCTTCGAATATGGCCGAAAACGGCGACAAATCCAATAGCCGTCCCATGGCCTCGGAGATTTGTCTTGCCCAGACCACGTTTCTGGCCAGCTACCGACGTCGGAGGTTTGCGACGAAGTAGCCGTCGGTGCCGTGTCGCCCCGGTAACAATCGTCCCGTGGATGCGCCCGAGCCAAAGGCTTTCTCGAGTTCCGGGATGTTGAAGGGAGCGGGTTCGAGGATGTCTGCAACTGCCTCGATAACGCCCTCGCCTTCTTCCGGTAGCACGCTGCAAACCGCGTAAACGATGCGCCCACCGGGTCGCACGCACATCGCGACATTGCGCAAGATCGTCGACGCGAGTGACGCCAACCGCGCAGGATCGCCGGGTTCGAGCCGCATCGCGATCTCGGGACGCCGACGCAACGTACCCGTCCCGGTACACGGCGCATCCACCAACGCAGCATCGAACAGTTCCGTGATCCCACCCGAGCCGCGACTCCAATCGACTGCTGTCGTGGTCACGCCGGACAAACCCAAACGATCGAGCTCTACCTGAAGCGCCTCGAGTTTTCTTGGGTGTATGTCCGTCGCACAAACGGAACCGTGCGGGCCCACCTGCTCGGCGAGCAAGCTCGTCTTTTGCCCGCGCCCCGCGCAGGCGTCCAGGATGCGCTCACCGGATTGCGCTGCAACGGCGAGCGCAATGAGCTGCGCCCCTTCTTCCTGAATCACGAAGTCGCCCGCGTCGTACCCTGGGAGCTTACGTGGATCGCCCCCTCTCGTCACCTTGCGCGCCAGGGGCGAGTAACGCGCCGTCTCCGCCTGCGCCAACCACTCTGGCACGGGGCGCGTCGCGCGCAGACGCAGCGTCACGGGGTGCGTCGCATTCGCATCGTCGATCACTCCAAGCAGACGCTCGGCTTCGTCGTTGCCGACGGCTTGCACGAGCCGCTCGCGTAACCACGACGGCCAGTTCTGGCGCTGCGCCTCAGCGCGATCGAACACGGGCCGCTCGGCGACGAGCTTACGCAACACCGCGTTGGCAAAGCCGGCCATACGCGGACCACGCGATGCGTCGATTTGGGACACTGCGACATCGACGACGATCGGCGCAGTCTGCCGATCGAGATACAGGATCTGAGCCGCTGCCACTAAGAGGTGCGACAAGAACCCGGCGTCCTTGGGCAACCCCTTAGGAGCGTGTGCGGAGAGGGCTGCGATCAAGCTCGGCTTGGTACGCAACGTCGTATACACGAGTTCGGTGAGCAGCGCGCGCGCGCCTTCGTCTAACTGTGGGTAACGTTCGATCGCCGAAGAAAGCGCTGCGGCGGCATAGGCCGCATCGGAGAGCACGCGCTCGATCACACTCGCGGCAATACCACGCGGATCCGGTCGTGTGGAACGAGACACAGCGTGCGTCGCATCTCGGACCTCCACGGCTTTCGCGTCGCGTACGTTGACAGCTTTCGCATCCCTTTCATCCGATCGCATCGGACGAGCCGCAGCCGGTCTCGCGTCGCGCACATTCGGGCGATATTCTGCCGGTCTCGCGTCGCGCGCGGCCAAACGAGTAGGGCGCTGCGCGCCGGGTTTCGGATCCCGAGCATTGTGCGGTCTCGCATCGTGCTTCACATCGCGTGGATTCGGGCGAGCCGAGCGATATTCGACGGGCGTCGCGTCGCGCGCATCGGGGCGAGCGGGACGTGACCCACCGAACTTCGAATCGCGCGCATCGGGGCGAGCAGGACGTGGCCCACCGAACTTTGAATCGCGCGCATCGGGCCGCGCCGGACGATGGCCACCGAACTTTGAGTCGCGCGCGTCGGGCCGCGCCGGACGATGCTCAGTCGGTCTCGCGTCGCGCGCATCGGGCACGGAGGACCGATACTCGACAGGTACCGGACGCGCACCTGGTCGCGCGGGGCGTTGTCCGGTTGAGGTCGGGCGAGGGTTCCGTTTCGGGGGGTCGGCTTTCGAATTCATCCAAGCAGCTCCGTAACCTGGTCGACGATGACGTCCCAACGGCGCTGCACGTCGTTCTTGAATGCCAAAGCCATGAGTA
>JBLNFG010000971.1:0-4257 GCA_050263495.1 Myxococcales bacterium
GTGGAGACAGCGCGACGGGTGGCCGCGGAGGCCGCAACACCTCGGCAAGTGCTGGTCAGGCAACCGCAACAGGTGGACGTGGCGGACGCAATACGTCGGCTGCCGCTGGTCAAGCAGCAACTACTGGTGGCCGCGGCGGACGCAACACGGCGGTCGGCGGCGCATCAGCAGCCACGGGTGGTCGCGGCGGCCGCAATACAACAGCAAGCGCTGGCGAAGCCGCTACACCGGGTGGCCGCGGCCCTCGAAATAACTCGACCACTGAAGCAGCTACCGAAACGGGTGCTTGATCGGCAGCGTCGCTGCGCCTGAGAGTGGCATCTACGCAGCGATAACTCATCACAGCTGTCTTGCGCCTTGCGGCGCGGGCGCTGATTGATCTCCTCCAACACCTTCACGATAGATAGTCTGTACTCCCAAATCAACGACCCTGGTACGAGGGCACGGTGAGCCACCACCGTCCACTACCGGGGTCGTCGTCTAGCCCCAAATTGCTACTGGCGCGGCCGCCCGACTCTTCTCGGGCATGAAGCCACGCCAGTACGATTTGACTCTGAGCCGCCATCCGGGCCGGCACCTATCGTGCCTCAGCCTCGGATCGCTTCGCTCCGACTACTTACCGCCGCCGACCACGCCGTTCAGGTACGCCGTGATCCAAGCGAGTTCTGCGTTCCAGTTGATCGCGACCTCATTGACGCTGTACGCGTCGCTGTGGTCCACGTAGCAAGATTGGCCAATGCAGCCGAGATTGGCGGCTTTGGCGTACGGATCCTCGAGACTCGAGTTGGGCCCACCCGCAAGTGCTCCGGGAGGGGGGGGCGGGAACTTGGGATCAGCCGAGCGAGCCCACATCCGGTGATGCGGGTTCTTCAAGGGCCGGGTGCCATAGCCACTGACGTGAGATCGGCCGACGGCATTACGACCTAGCAGGTAATCCAAGGACGAGACGGCACCCTCGAGGTACTTCTTGTCCTTCGTGAGAGCGTGCGCGTACGCGAGCATGATCGCGTTGTTCAGCATGAACGAATTCGAGCCCCAGATGTACTTGGTGCCGCTGAAGGGCTGCCCAAACGCATCGGCTTTGGTCAGAGCCAGGTAGGAATCGGCAATCTCGACAATCGCCTTCTTCGTTGCTTCGCGAGCTTCCGCGGGGAATCGCTTGCGATCGAACGCGATGTCAACGGACCCTAGCGTGTCCATGGTGCGCCAATCCCACGATTGTGGGAGGCCCTTGTCGGACGCCTCCTTGCGCGGATGCAAGTAATGTGGGCTCTTGCTCAGGCTCTCGAAGTACGCCTTGTCACCCGTCGTCAGGTAGAGCTCTGTGGCGGCCCAGAACAGCTCATCGCTCATATTCGAGTCATCATAGGCGCCACCGCCTTTGTTATCCGCGGCAGTGATGAAGAGGGAGGGGTTCTTCGCTGCAGCGTCCCACGCACGCTTCGCGGCGGTGAGGCACGTCTGGGAGAACTTGGGATCAAACTTGGCGAAGATACGGCTCGCCTGTGCCGCAGTGGCAGCAAGGTTGAGCGTTGCCGCGGTGCTCACCGGGCGCAGGGTGCGCTTCACCTTTTCGGAGACCACCGGCAGCGTGCCGAGGGCGCTCCACTCCTCGTCGTGCATCTTGTGATGAGCCATGCCGGCCATTGGCTGGCCTTCGGGAACCTGCATCTTGAGCATCCACTGCATTTCCCATTTGGCTTCGTCCAGTAGATCAGGAGTCCCATTGCCGCTCTCGGGAATGTTGAGCTCACGATCCTTGGTGCCCATCAGCTTGAGGCCTTGCAGCTGTGCGACCTCCCAGAGGTTCAACAGCATCCACGTGCTGAGACCGCCGTTGACGACATACTTTCCGTAATCGCCGGCGTCGTACCAGCCGCCGCTCGCGTCGATGGTGTAAGAGCACTTCGCGTCAGCGGCACACGCCGTCTGCTTGTCGGTCGGGTGCCCCTCGACGCGCTCCCACATCGCGTTCTCGACGTAGGGCTGCTTCAAAGCGATACCACTGCGCGAATAGTAGAAGAAGCGCATGGCGTCCCGAGCAAGCGGCTTAAGCAAATTGGCGTCGATCGAGAATGGATCGCTCACGAATTGATCGGACGCGCCGTCCTTGCCAACAATTCGGATTTTCAGATTCTTGCCAGGCTTCGTGACAGCGGAGAAGTCCAGCCGTTGCACGAATGCGCCGCTCGTCTTGTCGAGTCCGAACGGCTCCGTATTGCCCTTGTGGACGACCGTACCTGCGCTGTCCACGACCTCGAACGGCAGGGCAGTCTTCGCACGCGCCTCAGCGTCAGGCCCTTCGAGCACCCAGGTGGCGCGCTTGATTTCATTCGGGAGGTACCCGACCTGATTGACGCGGATCGCCGCGGGCTTGGAATCTGCTGAGGGGGGCGGCGGCACGTACGCCGGATCCGTCAGATGCAGCTCATTGAAGCAAACCTCTACCGGCGCCTTGGCTTCGGGATCATTGAGGTGGAACGCAAACTCCGCGGTGGGGTCGTCGGGAGCCCAACCCATGAACTCGTCCATGAACTCGGTCGGCGTCGTGGTGAGATCGAAATCAGACCCCCAATGCTCGGTGTACGGAGGCCCAGCCATGCCAACCTTGGCTTTGATGCCAATCGGCTTGTTCGCCCACGCCGTGAATCGGACCGCATACTTGTGGTCCTTGACGATGGTCATCTCACGGTGCCGGAACTGAATGTCCCATTGGTTCTTGCCGAACTTGTCGATCTTCAGGCAGTAAACGCCGTCTTTGGCGCCCGCGTCGCCAGCAGCAGGGGTAATGTAGAGCGGCAGCCACGGCACCGATCGCCCATCCTTGAAGGTGGATCGCTTGAGAAGCTCGCCGCCCTTGGGATACTCTTTGGGAGTTTGCTGACTCGCGGCGGGTGAAGCGGGCTGCTTTGGTCCGCTCGACGCTCCAGAACAAGCTACGGACGCTAAAATAGCGAGGGTTGAGCCGTAACGGCGCAAAAGGGAATAGTGACTCATGAGAGATCTCCTCGACAATGGGCTGACGTTGGTGAGTGATCAACGTCACCGCTAACAAGCCAGCATCGCGAATACGGTACAGAGCACCACATGGGCTGATGAAAACGCATATCTTGATGGAAGCAGGCGGGAGTATTGATCCAGAATCCGTCGCCCAACACCGGTTTCTCCGTTGGCGCGTCGACAATCCATCAACCAAGCCCAACCAACCCTGCAAACGCGGCAATTCGGCCAACAGACCAGCAAAATTGCGTGCTCTTGCATCCAAAGAATACGCTCGTAGCCCGGGGTTTGACGAAGCCGCAACGCCGCAAGAGTAACCACGAGGAGTCACCATGCTCATTCATTCCGAAGGCGCGACCCGCGAGTTCGACTGGCTCAATCCCCCGGACTCTTTCGAGAACCGCGAGTTCCTGCAGATCACGACGTTGCCGAAGACGGATCTTTGGCAAAAGACTCACTACGGGTACGTGCAAGACAATGCCCATTGTCTCTTGACCAGACTGGAACGCGACTTCTCGCTCTCCGTTCGGACCCGATTCAAGTACAAGCAGCAGTACGATCAATGCGGCTTGATCATTCGGCGTGACGGGGAGAATTGGATCAAGCTCTCGACTGAGTTCGAAACCGAGAGTCACTCGCGGCTCGGCTCCGTAGTCACCAGTCAGGGCTATTCGGATTGGGCCACGCTCGACATCGAGGCTCCCGTCGTCGAGATGTGGTACCGAATCCAAAGCAAGGGACCCGACTTCTTGCTGGAGTACTCCAGCGACGGAACGACGTTTCGCCAACTACGGATCTGTCACCTCCACGGCTCCGCGTCCCCGCTCCGCGCCGGTATTTACGCGTGCAGTCCCATGCAGGGCAGCTTCGATGCGCGCTTCGACGAACTCCGTTTGGGCGATAGCACTTGGTCGCACTGATTTTTTGTTTGGTTTGTACGGCGCGGTCACGCCGCGTTCGCGCTCGACGCTTCGCGTCGTGATCTCCAGTCAACGAGTCGCTGACACTTTGGAAATGCCCTGCTCCCCCGCCCTTCCGCAAAATCGGACCAGCGGAGACATCCGCGATCGCTTTCCTATCGAAAAGCGCCGGCGTCTCGCCGTCCGCCGTAGCTTTCCTGTCGCGCAGCGCCTCGCAAAGTTGCCCGCCATAGCTTTTCTATCCCAGAGGCATTCGCCGAGCTGCCCGCCATAGCTTTTCTATCCCAGAGGCATTCGCCGAGCTGCCCGCCATAGCTTTTCTATCCCAGAGGCATTC
>JBLNFG010000972.1:0-5167 GCA_050263495.1 Myxococcales bacterium
CGACGCGCAAACCGCGCGTGAGCCAGTCGACAGCATCTCCCCGATGAGCGCGCCGATTGTTTCCATTGGAGACGATCTCGCGTCGATGCCAGAGCAGACTGCGCCTTCCAATTCGGAGCCGCCTGCTCCGAGCGCCCGGCGCCTCAGTCCCCCGCCGAAACCCAAGTCTTCCTATCCGCCGCCAGAGGGCCCTGCCACGGAGCACTCCGGCGCTGACAATGCTCCGGAGACCGCGCCGGACAAACCAGACCAAGCCAAGCTGCGGGACAAGTCTTTAGAGAAACCGACCATTCCTGAGGCAGCGCGGGTGCCAAGCTTTGCTCGCCCCTCCGTCGGTTCAATGCCTCCAGCTGCGTCCTTTCCTGCATCGAGAGTGCCGCGCAGCACCACCGATTCTACGTCGCGGCCACCCTCCACGCTGCCCGCCGGCAAGAGCCCTTCTCGGTATCCGTGGATGGCGCCTGCGACGCCTGACACCGTCATCATCAAGCCGCGGGTAACTCGCCCAATGCGCTCGAGCCCGGACGGCTCGCTGCCATTCTCGCGTGAGCCGGCACTGCCGCCTGCGCGTAGGACTGGGAGCCAGCCGCCCGTTTCCGGTGATGCAGAGCTCCCCTCCGCACCCCGAGCGGCAGTGTTGCCCAAGGCCACTCACCGCGATTCGTCGCGACCTGCTGCGGGCCCGAGTTCACAGCGCCCGCGCATTGTCCCGACGCAGCTGCGTAAGGAAACTCCTACAGTTGCGATTCAGGCGATGCGGATTATCGCTATTGGGAGCGAAGACGCACAGAATTCGATTCTGCCCGTTCGCCCCGTGGCGGGGAAGCCGCGCCCGAATGCGTCCGAAGCATCGGCGCCCGAAGCATCGGCGCCTGAAGCATCGGCGCCTGAAGCGTCCGCACCCAAGGCGTCTGCACCCGAAGCGTCGCGATCAAGCGCCAAAGAACGCCCAGCGGCGCTGACGCCGAGCGGGTCGAGACACGAACCTCCGCCGATTCCAGACGGCCTTCTCGACCGAGCTTCGCCCCGCATCGAGTCAGAGTTGTTGGAGCCGCCGCACGGCCTTGAACTGATTCAGTTGTCGACGACGGAGTCTGCTTCTGACGCTCAACAGCTTCTCCCTCAGCCGATCCCAGACGATGATGTGGCTGCGATCGAATCGGAGCGATCGCCCACCTCTGGAATGACGACCACTGACGACGAAGCCGTTGCTTCGGGCCGTCGGCGTCCGCCGCCACCTCGCCGTGTGTCGTTCCCGTCGGGTGCCATCTCTCCTGAGACACCTTCAACCCCGCCGTCAGCCATCGGGGTGGATCCCTCGCCGTCCGGGCCCATCGAGCGGGTGCCGGCTCCCGTGCGAGAGAGTGCGCCGCGACAACCTCCGCCGGCGCCGTCGCGCGTGCCGCGCGATCCATCGCGCTCACCCAACAAACTAGAGGTACCGCAGCGGGTGAGCATCGTCGAAGGGGAAGAGGCGGCTGCCGTTCGCCCCGCTGGCAAACCAGAACCCCCGCAGCGGGTGAGCATCGTCGAGGGGGAAGAAGCGGCTGCCGCTCGCCCCGCGGGGAAGCCTGAACCGCCGCAGCGGGTGAGCATCGTCGAAGGGGAAGAGGCTCCGAAGCAACGGCCAGCGCCGCGCCGGCTTTGGTGGGACGAGCTATTCGGCGAGGACTTCTCGCGCGCGATGGCTCGCTTGAGCGACGCCCAAGTCGACTTGGAAGTGAGCTTCATTGAAGAGTCGCTTGGCGTGGCGCCGGGCGCAGCCGTACTCGATCTGGGTTGCGGCGCGGGTTACCACGCTATCGAGCTCGCCAGCCGCGGTTACGGGGTCGTGGGTTACGATTTGTCGCTCCATCAGCTCTCCTTGGCGCAGGAGATTGCGCAAGAGCGCGGTCAGAAGCTCAACTTCATGCAAGGTGACATGCGCGAAATGGCCTTCGAAGAGGTCTTTGACGGCATGTACTGCTGGAACACCACCTTTGGCTATTTCGAAGAGGATAAGAACGTTCAAGTTGCAGAGCGGATGTTCGCGGCGCTAAAGCCGGGCGGCACGCTGCTGCTGGACGTGGCTAATCGCGACTTCGTTGCGATGGACCAACCCTCGAGCGTTTGGTACGAAGGTGATGCTTGCGTCTGCATGGACGACATGAGTGTCGATTTCTTCACGAGTCGATTGCGAGTGAAGCGCAGTTTGATTCTCGATGACGGGCGCACGCGCGAATGCCACTACTCGATTCGCTTGTATTCGTTGCATGAGCTTGGTCGTATCCTCCACGATATCGGCTTTCGCGTAACTGAGGCCAGTGGCAACCCGATCACGCCAGGCGTCTTTCTCGGGCAAAACTCGCCCCGCATCATCATCTTGGCGCAGAAGCCCTGAATCGTCGCAGCGGACGCCTCAGAGCGGTCCCGGAGGTGAGCGTCGAAGTGTCGCACGGACCATTCTCCAACGGGGTAACGCGACACACACTGCGGCGGGAACTCGCCAGTCTGGTAATGCGACGCACACTGCGACGAGGAGCCCTCATTGCGGCATTGGCGGGGACACTCGGGATCTCGACGTTGGGTCTACCGCGTCCGAGTTGGGCGGCGGAGTCTGCAGGTTCAGCCAATCCCAACCAACGCCCGGACAACGAAGGCGCGCCTTCGGCACTGCGCGACACGAGTCGCACGACGAGTACAAAGCGTGGGGCTCCGCTGACTGCGCTGCTCCGCTTGTTCGCGTTCCAACTCATTCCAAGCCCGCTCTTTTCCGCTGGCAGCGATGGCCTGAAGGCGGGTGCCCGTTGGCAACTAACGCCGGCGCTCTACTCGTTTGGAATCGCAGAGCGGCCAGCACGATTCTTTCTGGTCGCTCCAGTGGCGCGGCATGTTGGCGCGATTGAGGTTTACTTGTCTCCGGAGTGGAGCTGCTGCATGGCGCGCTCGGAATCTGGTTGGCTCTTGCGCGCTGGCAGCCGCGTGTATTGGCCCGTAATCGGACGCGGTGAGTCACTCGCAATGTCGCTTGGGGGTAGCTATTACTACGAAAACCACAGGCAGGCGGGTTCAGGCGAGCTGGGGTTCTATACGTTTGCCAGCATGCTCGGGGTCACCTTGACCGCTTCGCCGTGGCTCACCGGGCGCGAGCTCATCATCACTTTGTCATTGCGTTACTACTGAGGCCGGTGAGATGTCCAGCACCTATACAAGGCGAACGATGAATGGAACTCGAAGGGTGCGCCGAAGGGGCTCGAATTCTGTCATCGCCGGGATTGCTCTGCTCGTTTCCCTGGCCTTGCCCGCCTGCCTCTACACGCAGGTTCTCGGGCGCGTTCTGAGCCAGCCCAGTGAACCACGGCGTGTGGCACACAAGCTCGAGAATCCGGTGCGTTCCGATGCTCGATTAGCAGTGCTGTGGGTTGGGCATTCCACGGTACTCATCCAGATTGACGATCGATTCATACTCACCGATCCAGTATTTACGCGCAGTGTGGGCGTATTCTCGCCGCGGCTGGTCGAACCAGGAATACTCCCGGAGCACTTACCGCCCAAGATGGTCGTCGCGGTGTCACATTCCCACTTCGATCACTTGTCGTACGATTCTCTCGAGACGTTGGCCGCCAAAATTGAGTTGCTCGTCTTGCCTGCGCAAGCCCTCGCGTATCTCCCGCGCTATGACTTTCCCGCGCATGGGCTCGAGCGTTGGGAATCGTACGATGCAGCGGGCGTTCGCGTTACGGCCGTGCCTGTTCGCCACGTTGGGGGACGCTATCGCTTCGATAACGCGCTCTACCCCGACGCATTCACTGGGTACGTCTTCGAATACCACGGCATCTCCGTGTATTTTGCTGGCGATACCGTGTTCGATGCCAGGGTGTTTGGTGCTACACGGAGCAGGTTCGGCGCTCTCGACTTAGCCCTACTACCGATCTGCCCCGCGGAACCCTCGACCATACGCCGCGCGCACATGAATCCGGAACAGTCGTTAGACGCCTTCGAGTTGTTGGGAGCAAAACGCATGGTCCCAATTCACTACGACACCTTCATCAACAGTGCCGATCGCGTGGGCGACTGTTCACTGCGGTTACTCTCGGAGATGTCAGCGCGCAACGTGTTCGAGGACCGGGTCACCATCCTCAAGGTCGGCGAGCAGCGCGTGATCGTGGCAAATCGATGAATTAGGGTGTCACGTTGAGAGCTCCCCTCAATTTCTAGCGAGAAATGGCGCGATTGTTTCGCGGAGCAGAGGAAATGGCACAGGAAGATCGGAAGAAATCCTTTCGCTCTTCCGCCCTTACTGTGCAATCAAAATGATGGGATGCCTCAGGGTGTCACGAGCCAAAGGCTCGGCAGGGAGCACACTTGCGCCCGCTTATGCCGTTTTCTTTTGTTTTGCTCGTCGCGCGTACCGCGCGGCACGCGTCCACCACGGGGATCCACTTCGGGACGCGGCTTGACGGCGTTGGGTTTCGGCGCGGTGACGACGAACACGGCGACTGCGTGAGGTGTCGTTGGTCTCCCGATTAGCCATCGCAGCGCACGTAGCTTCCGCCGTCACGCTCCGTACAGGTGCAATTTCCCGAGAGCGAACGTTCGACGCAAGAGCAAGATACGGACTCTGCGCAAGCCGGCACCCACTGACACGTCGGCTTACTCGTCGATTCGTCGCAAAAGAAACCTTTAGGGCACTCGGCATCGCCGCAGGTGATGCAGGTTCCGTCACTGCAGTTTGGTCCTGACTTTTCGGGCGGTGACTCGTCGTCCTTTGTCTCTGCGACGGCCTCCGTATCTGGGGCAGCTGACTTAGCTGGGGCAGCGGGTTTTCCGCAGCCCGTTACTGTCAAAGCTGCGACTAGGAACAGACTCAAGGACCAATCGGCGTTTCCCATGCGAACGGGCCGCATCGTACCAACGAAGGCGCAGGGTGCACAGGAAACGATCAAAGTCGCGGCAATCGGACGCGCACTGGCCACTTTCCTCGCGGTAAACCCGAGTTCGGCCCCGAGCTGAGCGACCGATGACGTGTCTGAAAGTCTGAATGTCGGACCACACCGCGAGACGCGACCACACCGCGAGACGCGACCACACCGCGAGACGCGACGACCCTGGCCACCACCTGCAACGACGACCGGTCACGCGCAACGGCGGCGCGGCACTCGGAGTGAATGCATGCTCCTGTCGCCTA
>JBLNFG010000973.1:0-4229 GCA_050263495.1 Myxococcales bacterium
GCTGTTCGTGCGCCACGACATTATTGATTGGATTGCGGCCGCTGCGGAACTGGCTGGGGCTGCGCTGAGGGTTGTCGATTCGGCGGAGCTGGTTGGGCTGGTAATGGCCTGGCACCGGCACGCGGAGGCTGGCCAGCGCCCGAGGCTGGCTGCATCGCCTCGGGGGGTTGGGAGGATGAGGATCCGCGCCCCTGATCCTGAGCTCGACCCGATGTACCCGTCGATTGAGTTTCCCCTGTTCGCTGGGGTGAAACAATGGCTTGCTGCTGATTGGTCGAAGCCGAGTCTCGAGACGCTGCCGCCTGCCCCCGCTGCTCCGTTCGCTCCACGACGATTTCTACACGCCGATTATTGGCGCGCCCTTCAGCCGTGTCGTTGTCAGCCACAGGATTGCTTGGGCCGAGACCTCGCGCAATGATGCGGTCTTCTGGGACTCCTCGCGCTATCAAATAGTCCCGAACAACACTCGCCCGTCTATTGGACAGTTCCTGGTTCAGTTCGGCTGACCCACGCGAGTCAGTGTAACCCTCCACACTGAATCGTGCACCGGGATCGCTCTGCTTGAGTGCTGTGGCAACCTGGTCGAGCCGCGCACGCGCGGTTTGGCGCAGCTCAGCCTTGCCGCTGTTGAAGAGGACCTCTCCGGACAGGGTGATGACGGTGCCACGCTGCTCTTCCTTGACGGATGCGCTCTGCACTTGCTTGAGAGCTTCGGCCACCCGACGCTCCGCCTCCTGCCGTCGCGCCTGCTCGCTTGCCAGTTGCGCGCGCGTGCTCTCCAGCGCTGACTGTGCAGCTAATCGATCACGCTCTTTGTTGGCCTCAATCTGTCGAGCAACCTGATCGGCTTGGAGGTTGGCCGCAACGGCTGCAGCCTGGACCTCAGCAAGTTCTGCCTTACGCTTGGCGACGTAAGCTCGATCGTCCGCGTTCTGAGAGTTGCCCTCATCCGCATACGTCTTTTCTGCCACCATGAGTGCCGTCTGGGCAACGTGAAGCTGGGCTGGAGTGAGCTGCGCCGCGGGCCCCTGCGCCGCCCGTTGGTAGGCAGCACGAGCGTCCGCCAGGTTGCGTGGCACGCCAGAGGAGCATGCGCAGAACAGTGAGATTGAGCTGGCAAGCAAACTGAGTCTTTTGATCATTGGTAGGTCCATCGGGTTGTGCACATTAGCCAGGCAAATCCGCATGCTGGCGCTTCAGTGTGGTGGGTTCTGCTGCGGTCCTGGAGACGAACCGAGACTCGCCTGGAGCTGTTCAGCGCGCGCTCGGATGGCAGACTCCCGCGCCATGGCCAAGGCAAGCTCGGCATCGTTGTAGGCTCGCAACGTCATGTAGTCGGCGCGCTCGTTGTCACCATTCTTCATCATCTCTTGAGCCTGCGCGATCTGCTCTTCCGCCAGCTTCAGCTGAAGGGCAGCACGCGGCAAATTGCCAGCGCCAATCTCCCGGGCAGCTCTCGCTTCGGCGATCGCGCTCGCCAAGTGATCACTGGGTGGGGGGTAGCTTGCGCAACTAACGAGGAGTAACAACGGAAATGAATGTACGATATTCATCGGATCCCCATCAGCCCGCGTGCTGTGCAAAGGCCGTACCGAGAATATGACTCATTGGCATCCGACAGCTTTGCGACGTAACGAGCGGTCACGGCACGAGGCAACGTGGCGGAGCGTGGCGCTTCTGCACTTCACGAATTCTGGGGCCCCAGCAGCTTGAGTCATGACCACTCACCCGTTGAATTTCGCTGCATGACCGAGCAAGAGCGGCTGGATAGCGCTTGATGCGGATGGGCGTTGATGGTGCACGGCCTCCCCCAGCCGCTGCGAAGCGAGGCTTTGGGGGAGGCAAGCTGAGCATGCGCCGTAGGCGAAGGCGAAGCGGGTGGGGGCATCCAACTTAACGGAGCGCGAGGCTTACACCCTTCGCTGAGCATTGTATGTAGTGCCCGAAGTACACTCAAAGTGCGGGGCTTGCGTAAATCCTCGGTGGCTAGGAACAGTCGTTTGCGCCGATGAAGTGGGCCAAGTTCAGGTGCAGATCGTAATTGGTTGCTGGGGGGTCTTTACGTATGAGTCGGAATTGCCCCGGCGATTTCTTCGGGGCCCGGAGCCACTCCTGTTTGTGGGGGGTGAGCGTGTCCAGTGGTGGCTGCAATGGGCATGCCGCGTCGGGATGCGCCGGGCTTGCACCCGGAAGCGAGTTATTGGGAAATGTGATTGTCTAGAATCTGCGCTGCGCCGGTGGTTCTACTCTGCATACACACTGGCGCCGATGGCGTGTATCTTGCTGTGGCTACAGTCGTTGACCACTGAAGCGCGGCACGGCCCATTGCATTGTTCAGGCACTCCCACATCGCTCGGGCACGCTGTTGGTTGGGTATTGCTGCGCGTACTTGCAATCCTCATCGGGCTGGAGCTTGTGTACATCGTCGGAGCGAATGCCGTCCTCTCGACCACGTTGACGCGCTCTGCAGTCGAATCGGCGCGAGGAATTAAGCTCGACTACGGCTCGGCCTATAGCGTGATGCCAGGTCGCATCCATGTCCGTGGCGTGCGACTGCGATTCGAGGATCGCAACGTGCAGTTTCAACTGACAATCGGGAGCGGTCGGTTCGATGTAAACCTCCACGAACTGGCGAACCGCACCTTTCATGTCCGATCGGTGCGGGCAGCTGACGTAACCTACCGGATGCGGGATAAAGTGCACGAGGTAGGAGGCGATGAGGCGCGACTTGCTGCCTACGCACCGATTGAAGGTTTCACGGATCCTCCATTGTACAAGGCGGAACCCCCGATTACCCCTACTCCGGTGGACAAGCTCTGGCGCGTGCACATCGAGAACGTTATTGCGGAGGTGAACGAACTCTGGATCCTAGAATATCGATTCTCTGGCGCGGCTGAGGCGAGTGGCTCCTTCATTTTACAGCCAACACAGTGGGTGCAAGTCTCTCCAGGCCAACTGCGCTTTCGCTACGGCGGTCTTTATGCTGGTCCTCATGCGGTAGCAAAGGATTTCCGAGGCACGATTCAATGCACCGTTCCCGGGCTGGACGTACGCAAGGCAACGGGAATGGAGGTGTTCCGCGGAATCTCTGCGAAGAGCGAAATGCAGCTATCACAAGGTCAGCTTGGCTTTTTGGATCTGTATACCGTGCCGCGTACCGGTGTATCGATCGCAGGAGAAATGAGTGTCGGCATTCGCGCCGATTTGGAGCAGGGACGCGTCGGGTCGAACACTGTGATCGATCTGCAGACGGATAGCTTCGTTTCGCGACTCGGCAATCTCGAGGCGACTGGCCGCTTGAAGGCTGCAATATCGCGCGACACGGGCGCCGAACGTATGAGAGTAAACGTCGATATCGCGAATACGAGCCTTCGCACTAAGTCGAGTCAGTCAAGTGGACCGATTCTGCGCCGGAGTTCGGCGACACTTCTACTGGATGGGGTGGACTTGTTGCAAGGGGTTAGACCAGCAGATGCAGAACTCGATGCAGACGTCGAGTTCCCGCAATTTCGCTGGTTCAATGACGTGATCGCAAGTGACCAGGCGCCGCTCTTTCACGGCAGAGGCAACGCCCAATTCGGGTTCAAGCGGACAGCTGACGGAACTGGCAGCGGGCAACTCGAAGTCGCCCTTGAACGGGCAGGACTGACGTATCGGGGCAAACGGGTCAGCGTTGAAGGCCACGCCACTGCCCGCTTTCGCACAGAAGAGCGACCGCAACGTTCGGCACAGGGGGCTTTGTCAGCACAGCTCTCTGGAGCTGAATCTTGGCTGGCACTTGCACTTGGACCGTTCCTGCAGAATGCGCTGGCGCACGGTCTTGACTTGGGAGCAGTTGACGCCACCGTTGCTTTTCATGTTGCGCCAAAGCAGACCACTCTGGAGCTAACCCATGCGCACAGCGGAAAGCTCGAGGCCAAAGGATTCCTTCGGTTGCCCACCGGCCGGGAGAAGGTCGGCGCGGTGCTCTTCTCAGCGGGACCATGGCGACTCGGCTTAGCTCTCGAAGGCGGCGAAACCCGCTTCACGCCGTTGGTGTCTGGACAATGGTTGGATGACCGCGCCTCTACTAATTAGTGCCGCTCGCCAAAAGTCAGGACGGCGTCGGGTCTTGCGGGGCCGCTGCACACCGAGACTGACGCTTCATCGGTGTGAGGCGGGGCGCCCAGGCAACAAGCGATCGAGCGTGATAGGGGGTTCGAGCCTCTCGGGTTATCTAGGCACGTGCA
>JBLNFG010000974.1:0-11067 GCA_050263495.1 Myxococcales bacterium
CTCCCAATCGACAGCATCTAGCAACAATTGGGGGCCTGCGCTGACGTGCACCTTACTGCAGCGGATGACCGGATTGATCCGGTTCGCCGCCGCGTTGTGATTTCCCGGGGTGGAGCTGACTTCGGCGCTAGCCGGTCGTACGCGCCTCGGATCAGGCTCGCCCTGTGGGCGTTCGCCTTGCTCGAGATCGCTGAGTCGCAGCGGCGCCGTCGAGTTCGATTCGTGGATTGGAGTGTGCTTTCCTGCGCCCCGAGCATCCGTGACTCCGGTGCTTAGCTGCAGGTCTCGTCGGCAGGCATGCGCCGGTTCCAGCCGTTCTGCCGTACCCGCTCGTGCATCAAGCTGATAGTGGTGCGTCGCGATTGGCCCCAAGTCGTCCTCGTAGCTTGCGCAGTAGACAATCGTTTGCCCGGCGTTGCACCAACGTAGAATAGATTTGCGTGCGCATTCTCGCGACACCGGGTCGAGTCCACCCAGGGGATCGTCGAGCAGTAACACTTTGGGAGAAGCCAAGTGAGCCGCGATGAGCAGCAGCTTGCGAAGCTCTCCGTTCGACAATTGCCCCACGAGTTGCCGGTCGCGATCGGCGAGGTTCATCTCGACCAAGCAACGCTCGCGCTCTTCATCGTAGTCGCGCCGCACAGGCAAACAATCCAAAACCTCGTACTCGCGCAAACCTAGGACACGCTCTTTCGCCAAAAAACCTTCAATCGTTAGCGGTTCCGTCCAGAGGCTGTGCCAACGCGCTTGGTAGAAAGAGGCTTGGTTGGATGCGACGCGACGTTGCTCGTCTTGCGAGACCAATCGCAAGGCGAAGCGCGGCGGAATGCCGATCGCGGCGTCGGGCGATTCGTCAATGAACGCCGGATAGCGCCGTGTCCCCGCACTCAGACGATGCCGACCCAACAGCAACTCCAAGAGAATCGATTTGCCCGTGCCGGCGGAACCGTGGATCTGCCAAATCTCAGACGGGCGTACCGCAAGCGATATGTCTTCAAGTAGCTTGCGCTGTTGGACGATGAAATCGACGTTGCAGAGCTCGACGAGCGGCAGTGAGTAGGGTGGCTTAGCCATGGTGTGAGTGCGCCCAAAGGTTTCGGCAAACAAGGTATGGCGCGATTTGACGTGCTCCGAAAGCGAGCAAATCCCGCGAGTCGTGTTCATGGGGAGTGCTTGGGCCAATCGGCCAATGCGAAGAACCGGCAGCGCGGAGTAAAAGCGCTAATCTCGGCCCCACAATGGTCCGACGCATTCTCGTCACTAGTGCATTGCCCTACGCCAACGGTCCGATCCATCTCGGTCACTTGGTGGAGTACATACAGACCGATATTTGGGTGAGATTTCAGCGCCTGCGCGGCAACCAGTGCAAGTACTTCTGCGCCGATGACACGCATGGAACGGCGATCATGATTCGCGCGCGGCAAGAGAACACCACGGAAGCCGCGATTATTGCCAAGATGGCCGAAGCTCATCGCCAAGATTTCGCGGAATTCGGCATCTCCTTCGATCACTATAGCAGCACGCACTCGGACGCGAATCGGGAGATCTGTACTCAGATTTGGGCGGCGCTGCGACGTGAGCGACTGATCGAGGCGCGCCCCGTCGAGCAGCTTTATGATCCCGTTGCAAAGACGTTTCTCGCAGATCGATTCGTGAAGGGTACCTGTCCAAAATGTGGAGCGGTCGATCAGTACGGTGATAACTGCGATAAGTGTGGGGCCACCTATTCTGCAGCTGATCTGAAGGATGCCAAGAGCACCTTGAGCGGCGCTGCGCCTGAGCTTCGCTCAGCGGAGCACCTGTTCGTCACGATCGAGCAGCGTCATGCGTTCCTCGAAAGCTACACGCAGAGCGGCGACCATCTCGATTCATCTATGGCCAACTACTTGAAGGGCCATTTCCTGAACGAGCCACTGCGGGATTGGGATATCTCGCGGCCCGCTCCGTACTTTGGCTTCGAGATCCCGGATGCGCCCGGCAACTACTGGTACGTCTGGTTCGACGCGCCGATTGGCTACATTGGTTCCACGCGCGAGTGGTGTACTGCGACGGGCGAAGACTTCGACTCGTGGTGGCGCTCCAAGGACACGGAAGTGCATCACTTCATCGGAAAAGACATCGTCTATTTCCACGCCTTGTTCTGGCCGGCGATGTTGGACGTGGCGGGCTTTACGCTGCCGACCAAGATCCATGTCCATGGCTTCTTGACCGTGGATGGCGAGAAGATGAGCAAAACCAAGGGGACGTTCGTCACGGGACGCTCATACCTCGATCACCTGGATCCCGCCTATTTGCGTTACTACTACGCGAGTAAGCTTGGGGCACGCCCCGATGATCTCGACTTGAATCTCGAGGAGTTCCAGCAGAAGGTCAACTCCGATCTCGTCGGAAAAGTCGTGAACCTTGCTAGCCGCACGGCTCGCTTTCTCGAGGCTAAGCCCATGAGCACGAGCTACCCCGACGACGGAGGCCTCTTTGCCCAAGGGGTCGCGGCAAGTGACGAAATTGCCGAGGCGTACGAGCAGTGCGACTTGGCGCGGGCAATGCGGCTAGTGATGGCATTGGCCGATCGTGCCAACGAGTATGTCGGCCGGGTCGAGCCCTGGAAGTTCAAGAACAATCCGAATCGCGCCGATGAGTTGCGTGACATCTGCACCGTTGCACTCAACCTCTTCCGGCAAGTTCTAGTCTATCTGGCCCCGGTGTTGCCCAACATGGCCGAACAAGCCGGGGCGCTGTTGGGCGTTCCAATCACCCACTGGAGCGAGGCGAAGCAACCGCTGTTAGGCCACACCGTTGGCAAGTTCACTCACATGATGGCTCGCATCGAGCCGGCGAAGGTTAGAGCAATGATGGAAGCGAATCTCAACGCCGCAGCTGCCGAAAAACCAGAGACTGCAGCTGAACCTACAACCCAGCCCGACGACGATTCCGCGCTCAAGGCGGAGCCACTTGCGCCGCAGTGCAGCATTGAAGAATTTGGCAAGATTGACATGCGTGTGGCGCGCGTGGTCTCCGCGGAGCACGTACCCGAAGCGAAGAAGCTCCTCAAACTCAAGCTTTCGCTCGGTGGAACCGAGACGCGTCAGGTGTTTGCCGGGATCAAGTCCGCGTACGCGCCCGAACAACTGATCGGCAGATTGGTCGTGATGGTCGCCAATCTCGCCCCTCGGCAAATGAAGTTTGGATTGAGCGAGGGAATGATCGTGTGTGCTAGCGGTGGTGACACCCCCGGGATTTTCTGTGTCTCGCCCGATACGGGAGCAAAGCCCGGCATGCGCCTGCGGTAATCGGCAGCATTGCGTTTGCATTTAGAACCGTCTGCAAGCCGACGGTTGGTAATTGCGTGTCGCGAGTCAACGAAACATTTCGCGGCGAGCACAAAAGGAAGAACCGACGTTTCCCGCAAGGTGAACGTCGGTTCTTTCCTTAACCGCCTCTGCGGCGCGTGGATGCGTTACTTGATCGAAAGCAGTTCGATGTCGAACGTGAGTTGACCAGCAGGGGCTCCCGGTCGTTTCGGTACGTCGCCGTAGGCTAGGTTGCCGGGGATCCAGAAGCGCGTCTTTTCACCTTCGACCATGAGCTGAACACCCTCGGTCCAGCCAGGAATGACGCCATTCAACGAGAACGAAGAGGGCGTGCCGCGTTGCACCGAGGAGTCGAACATCTTGCCGTCCTTGGACCAACCCGTGTAGTGCACCGTCACGCGACTGGTCGCGGTGGGGTGCGTCTTGCCGGTGCCAGGCTTCAACACCATGTACGCGAGGCCCGATGCCGTCTTCTTTGCCTTCGCCGGCGGGGCAGCGACGTCCTTGGGCGTCTCTGGTGGCGCGATGATCTCGAGTAGCTCAACGTCGAACGTGAGCTGCCCCGATGGAGCACCGGGCTGGCGAGCGACGTCGCCGTAAGCCAGTTTTCCGGGGATCCAGAGTCGTCGCTTCTCACCGACGACCATCAACTTCAATGCTTCGGTCCAACCCGGGATGACTTGGGTTACGCCAAAGGTGGTGGGTTCGCCGCGCTTTACGGACGAGTCGAACATCTTGCCGTCCTTGGTCCATCCGGTGTAGTGGACTTTGACTTGCGCCATGTCCGAGGGACGTTCCTTGCCCGTGCCCTTCGTGAGCACCTTCGACGCGAGGCCGGACGCCGTCGTTTGTGCATCCTTTGGCGGCGCCGCAACGTCTTCAGGTGCGGGGATGCCCTCGGGTTCCGCCGGCTTTGCGGCTTCGACCGGTTTCGATTCCTCAACGGGTTGAGTTGCTGCAGCCGCTGGCGTTGTCGCAGGGCTCTCTGGATTGGACTGTTCGGGCACGGGCTTTGTTTTGCAGCCGAAGGTCAAGCTCAATGCCACTAGCGTCGTGGTGATGAAGGCGTGTCTCATGACGGCCGGCATAATGGCGCGAGTTTGGGGCGGTTCGCAACGTTTTGCGCCATCCGGAGGCGGTCTAGGGGGTGCGCAAGTGCCGCTCGCCGGAGCTAGTGCCCGCGGTCATTGTGACTCCACGGCGGCACTGGGTGGCCGCGGTGGGCCGAAGTCGCGCCGAATAAACCCACCAATCAAGCGGCATTCTTCAGGTTTTCTGGGGGTCAGTGCGGCGCGGCCACGACCTACTTGCGCTTCGGCTGGCGTCGCTTCCCAGCGTCGACGCGTTCGAGCAAAAGCTGGCGGGGTGGGGGCGGCTTCGAGCCCACGGTGAACGCCTGCGCGACGCGTTCGAGGAACGGCAGGGCCTTTCCCTTGCGATGCACATGCAGAAAGGCGAGCGGCTCGCCGCGCTCGACGCGTTCGCCCACGACGCGCGCCAATTCGATTCCCACCGCAGGATCGACCGAGTCCTCAGCGCGCGTGCGACCTGCGCCCATTTCGACCGCCACCCAGGCGAGTGCGCGCGGATTGCATTGGCGCACCCAACCGCTGCTCGCCGCGGGGATGGCGACGCGTTGCTTGGTCGTCGGGAGGCGACTTGGATCGCGCACTAACCGGACATCACCGCCCTGTGCCTCGACGAGCTTGACGAAGCACTCGAGCGCCGAACCATCCTTCAACGCCCGTTCGAGTTGGGTGCGCGCCGCCGATTCGGTTCTCGCAACGCCCGCTAGCCGTAACATTTCCGCCCCGAGCAGCAGGGTGAGTTCGCGGGTATCGGCGGGACCGCTGTCGTTCAATACCTCGATGGCTTCCCTGGTTTCGAGCGCATTACCGATGGTGCGACCGATGGGCATGCTCATGTCGGTGAGCAACGCGGTGACCCGCTTGTTCGCGAGCGAGCCCACGCGCACTAAGCTGTCTGCGAGTGTACGTGCTGACGCGATGTCGCGCATGAACGCCCCCTCGCCAACCTTGACATCGAGGACCAAACCATCGATTCCTTCGGCCAACTTCTTGGAGAGGATGCTCGCTGTTATCAAGGGCACGCTCTCTACCGTAGCCGTGACATCCCGCAGCGCGTAGATGCGCCGATCGGCGGGGGCGAGCGTGTCGGTTTGTCCGATCATTGCCGCGCCGACCTCGCGCACGACGCGCTCGAAACGCTTGGCGTCTAGGGTCGTTTTATAGCCGTTGATCGCCTCGAGCTTATCCAAGGTGCCGCCGGTGTGCCCGAGTCCTCTTCCTGCGATCATCGGCACGGCGACTCCACACGCGGCCACCAACGGTGCCAGGCAGATACTGATTTTGTCGCCGACGCCACCCGTCGAGTGTTTGTCGATCTTGGGCGCCTTCACACTCGGCAGCTTGAGTACCGCTCCGGAATGCAGCATTGCATTCGTCAGCGCGAGCGTTTCCTCGGGTTCGAGACCGCGCAGGAAGGCTGCCATTAGCCACGCCGACATCTGATAGTCGGCAATCGAACCGTCGAGCAACCCTTTGACCAATGACTGGATCTCTTCCGGCGAATGAACGAGTCCATCGCGCTTCTTGGCGATCAGGGTAACGGGGTTCATGCTTCGAATAACTTAGTCCCGAGGATCCTTTAGAATCCAGTACCAAATGGCTGATATTGCGCGATTAGCTCTGACAGCGGCAGGCATCCCCCGTCGCTTTCGTCAATTGGTCTCCCCTGGCAATGACCATGGGAGGGCATATCCCCGTGTTTCTCGCGTTGCCCGCTTTCTAGCCGCTGCTAAATCGGGTGGCCTAACACGGTTCGCGGCCCGATCGAGTCGGCCAATTGTGGCCCACGTCCGTTCAGCTAGATAAGCGACACATGTCTTACGCCAACGAGTTTGAAACGCTACTCGGATCCTACCGCGACGTAGTAACCCACAAGCTGATGCTGCAAGACGTCGTGCGCACGTCGGCCTATGCGGACGCGATTCGAGCCGTCGTGAAGCCAGGCGATCGCGTCATCGACTTTGGGACGGGTACCGGTGTGCTTGCGATCTTTGCGGCACGAGCGGGGGCTACTCGCGTTTTTGCGATCGAGCGCACGAGCATGGTCGAACACGCCCGGGAGATTGCCCGTCGCAACGGGCACTTCGAGATCCAGTTTCATCACGGCGATGAGCAGAGTTTCACGACAGATTCACCCGTAGACGTCATTGTCTCCGAGTGGATGGGGCACTTTCTGTTCTTTGAATCGATGCTCGATCCGCTGATCACGTTGCGCAAGCGGTGGCTGAAGCCAGGCGGCATCATGATCCCGGCGCGGGTGTCGCTTACGGCCGCGTTAGTAATCGACGAAGAGCTGTACGAAGATGGTGCCTTTCTCGAGACCAGTCCCTACGGCATCGATTTTGGATCGATTGCCAACCTGCCGTTACGACAGAGTCGGTTCCTTGATATCGAGGAACACCAGATTCTGACCCCCACGATCGACCTCGGCAGCCTGGACATGCTGCAGGTGGAGTGCACGCCGACTCAGCTTTCTGGTGCAACGGTGGTCGAGAAGACCGTGACGGCGTTTGGCTTGGTGGGCTGGTTCGATGCCTGGCTGAGTCGGGACGTCGAGTTCTCGACCGGTCCGCACCAAGCGCGGACCCACTGGCGGCCCATGTTCTTTCCATTTCCGGAACCCTTCGAGTGCTGCCCGTCGCGGCCGATCAATGTAACGATCGTTCCGCCCCGGAACGTCGAGGTTGGCGATCCGGTTTGGGCGTGGAGTATTTCCGACTCGAAGGCTACCCTCGCCGTCGATGAGCGCGATACTTTTGCTCGCACCTGTGGGGCTCCCAAACTGCGGTAGTCGGGTGCCAGTGAATCGGCGCGCCGTGCGTTGCAGCCCATCCCCTCGGATTGTCGTTAGCGAGCACTCGGCTGGCGTTCGAGGATTTTCGTAATCGTCTGATAATAAGCGCGCGATTCCTCGGCGCACGCGGCCGGGCAGGGGCTACGTTTCCAGCGTCCGCAACCCGTCTTCGTCCCGATTGTTAATGGCGACAGAATAGCGACGCTACGGCGATCGCCAAGTGCCGCTGCGCGTTCGAGCAGAGGTAGACGCCCGGCACACGTGTTGGCTCGTCGCAAATCCATTGCGATGGCCAAGGCCGGCGTGGTGTGGGCAATGACTTTCGGATCCCGAAGCAATTGCTCCGCCCTATGGCTAACCTTTGGCTCACTGAGGAAGAGCTCGTACAGTAAGTCGGGACCCGTCGTGCCCATCTTCTCCGTCAGGAGGTCGAAGGCAATTCTCGACGCCTCTCCTGGACTCGCTGCCGCTTTCTTGACGAGAAAACGCAAATCGCCCTCTTTTGCGTCCTCTGGCGAGACCTTGAGTAGGCGGACCGCGACCGTCATTGCGTCGGCAAGCCCGGTGGCGCGGCTCGCGAACGCATAGAAGAGCGGTCGCAGCACCTCTGGGTCTTCTGGATAGCGCTCCGCGAGAGGTAGTAGCCCACCAATGCCCTTGCTGTTCGCCGCGGCGAGTTCGTCGGTAGAGGCACGCGCCACATTCTTTGGTTCTGCCGCGGCGGGCGCTTCAGTGGGTTCCTCATTGGCGGGGGGCTTGTTTGGGGCTTCCAGCGACGGATCAAGGTCGATGACCGCAGACTTGGACGGCTCGGTATGCGCTCGCCAGAGCAAGCCGGCATAGCACAGCCCACCTGAGACCAAGAGCGCGCCAGCAATCAGTGCAGCATTGAGCACACGGGATTGCGGCCGCCTCTCACCCCAATGACGTGCGATGCTGAGACATGACCACGACGCACCGATCAAAAACAAAATCAGGTTGAATCCACGGAATCCGGCGCCGGAAATCTGGCCCAACAGATCGGACGGTGCGAACCGACTTACGACGTCGTCAAGGAAGTGCAGAGAGAGCGTGGCGATGCCATACGAGAGAATCGCTACGAATAACGCATAACGTACACGTAGTAGCTCTGCCAGCACCTTGCCGTGGTTGTTCCAGATCGTCTTTCTCAGTCGGCGCAGGAGCAGCGAAGCCGGAGTGAGCAGCGTGCCGAACACTCCAAACACCAGTAGCAACGCCTCGAGCCTCGATAGGCGCACCGGACCGGTCCAAAGCTCGATGCTCGAAAGCGACGACGAAAGCCCAAATGCGGCTAGCAGCATCAGCGCTGCACCGTACGCGAGCAAGCGCGGGCGCGCGGTGGCGAGGTTCTCCTCACCCGGCTCCTGGACTCCCGAGCTACTAACTGCGCGAGGCTGCGGGAGTGCACCGTGCGACTCGGTCATCAGGCGGTCGTAGTAACCCTCGAGCGCGCCCCGCAGCTCAGCCATGGACTGATAACGATCTTCCTTCGTACGAGCCATCGCGCGTTGCACGATGAACTCCAGATTCTCGGGAATTTCGGTGTTGATGCTGCGAGGACGGTCGGGTTCCTGGCTAATGACAGCTAGGACTAACGCTTGCAGAGTATCAGCTTCGTACGGTGGCCGTCCCGTAAGCATCGCGAAGAGCACGGCGCCTACGCCATACACGTCCGTGCGCGCGTCCACGGCCTTGCCCTCGGCTTGTTCGGGGGACATGTACGCCGGGGTGCCCATGATTACGCCGGCGCGGGTGAGCTGCGTGCCTTCGCAGTCCATGAAGCGGGACAGTCCAAAGTCGAGGATCTTTACCGCAGGGTATGCTGGCAGATTGCCGTCGTCACCGGCGAGTAGAAACACGTTATGCGGTTTGATGTCCCGATGAACCACGCCCGCTGCGTGCGCGGCCTCGAGTGCACGACAGAGCTGGAGCGCGATGTTGACCGCGAGGAGAAAGTCGAGCTTGCCTTGTCGAGCTAGAAACTCGGAGAGATCTTGCCCAGCTAAGAATTCACTCACGAGGTACGAGTAGCCATCCGACGTCTCATCCACGTCGTAGACCTCGACCACGTTCGGGTGCGTGATGCTTGCCGCTGCCTCAGCTTCCCGTCGGAATCGGGTTACGACCTCGGCGTTTCGGGTGAACTCGGGGCGCAGAACCTTGATCGCGAATCGTTTGCTCGCAATCCGCGTGTGACTGGCGCGGTAGACGCGCCCCATGCCTCCTTCGCCGATCACGACTTCGACGGAGTACGTATCGTTCAGCCGCTTCCCGATAAGCTCGTCATCCTTTTGCGTCGGGTACCCCGACCACGAAGCCGCGGGCAGAGATGGGTTCGACGCGGTCTGGCTTTGGCCACGTTCGCCACGCGTTTCGCCACGTGTTTCCCCGCTTAACTGGAATCTCGGCAGAGACGGCATCGACATCCTTCGACCAGTACGGCCGCTTGACGAGTGTACAGGATGGTCTCGCCTTCGTCGCTGCTCGTCGTTGCGATGTGACACGGTTCAACGCGCAGAGGCCGACTCTTTCGTCGGTAATGGGTAGGCTGCTGTGGGCATTCTTGCCGGTTGAGAGGCCGAAAATCCGCGCGGCGTGTGAATTACCTGTCCTCTCGGCTTCTTGACAGCCCAAATGCGAGTAGGTACGCGGGATCCAACGTGGTGGAACGAGGCAGACCCAAAGGCGGATTTACTCAACATCGACGGCTCGACCGCCTGCGCGAACTACTCGAGCGCAGACCAAAGGGCATGACCTTGTACGAGTTGGCGGGCGCGCTGCAGGTGACACCGCGGACGTTGCGGCGCTACCTCAAGGAGGTCGAGCGTGAATACGAGCTCGAGCCGGTGCGTGTGCGAGGCGGCGGTAAGGTCGTTTGGCGCATCACGTCCGTGGATATCCCGCGCAAGGTTGAGCTCCGTCGCACGCAAGCCCTAGCACTATTGGCTGCTCGGCGCGTGTTCGAACCGATGCGAGGCTCGGCGCTATTCGACGAGATCGACATGGCTGTGAACAAATTGATGGCCCTCGCGCGAAGGCCAGGTCGCGGCCCGAATGCAGGCAATCCGGATGCGCAGCTCGAAAAGCGATTCCTGTATCTACCCTTCGCTCCGAAGATCTACGAGCACCGGACCGAGGAGTTGGACGACCTCTTTCAAGCCGTCGCCGACCTTCGCCCAATGACGCTCCTTTATCGCAGCAAGAGCCGCGGCAAGGAAGAGACGATTACCATCTATCCTTACGCGCTGGTGCTCTATCGCGACGCGATCTACACCGTTGGCTACCATTGCGGTCGTCAAGAGATCCGCACGTTCTTGCTCGACCGCATGCGCGCCACTGAATGTAGTACGACCGAGCGTTTTGAGCTCCCTGCAGACTTTGACATCGACGATTACTTTCAGGGTGAGCTCGGGATCTGGCGTTCAGAAGAGAAGCACCGCGTAGTCGTCGAGTTCGATGCTGAAGCGGCAGAGTACGTGCGCGGTCGACGTGTCCATCCGTCGCAACGGCTCGCGCTTATCCCAGGCGGAGGAATTCGAGCGACGATGGTCGTCGGTAATCTTACTCCCGTCGTGAGTTGGATTCTCGAGTGGGGGCCGCGCGCTAGAGTGATAGAGCCGGTTGAGCTGGTCGATCGCGTGCGGGACGAACTGTCGGCAGCGCTTGCCCGGTACAAGCCGCGGGATGCGGGAGAGAAGCCCCCCAAGCGCCCGACGAGTCTGCGCGACGCGAACTAGTGCCGCTCGCCAAAAGTCTGGGCAGCCTTTTGGCGCCGCTGCGCGGGGCTGCTGGGCAGCCGCGGCCCTCCTCGTTTTTCTCGGGGTTTCACCCCGAACCCCGCGTCCGCTGCGCG
>JBLNFG010000975.1:0-2691 GCA_050263495.1 Myxococcales bacterium
CAAGGGGCGCACCTTCTTGAACGCTCGACGCAGGCTTGACTGGTTACGGGAAATGGGATCGCCCAATTCAGTCATCACGCATGCTCCTGGGGCGCATGCAGCGCCCCGCTGCTTCGTTCAACGTCGCTACCGCTGAAATGCTTCCTTGTCGAGCAGGAATTTGAATCTCACATTATTAATGTGCACGGGCTTCGCCATAAATAGTTAATTGCATAGTGTCTCAGAGCGACGTCAGCGGAAGATTCTCTGGTCAAGTTGGCCATAATGCGGGGATGCAACCGGTGTTTACTGAGACTGTGAGTAGTTACTCAAAGCTTCCCGGGAGCTCTCCTCAATAGGAAATTGATCGTGAAAAGCTCCGGGGAGCTCTGTTGGATACAACAACCATCGATCCTTCCGTTTGCGTGAGAGGCCGAGGAAGGCCTCGTCCAACGCGCGCGACGCTAATCACGGCATCGATGTCGATCGTTGAACGTCCCGAGGAATGCAGGCAGCCGTCACTTCCGAGACAATGCTTCGCGCGAGGACGCGACTGACGTAAACGGATGTCGGCGTCTAGGCGACTCTGCCGTGTTCACGTTGAGCGACGTCAGGCGGTGTCCGCGTTGCTGAGGGAAGCTGATGAACGAGGTACGCGGGCTGTTCAGATGCTCCAATGCGCGACGAGAAATGAGATATGTACTGTCCCGATCGTGTTGGGCGAGGCCGTACGGGAGATGGCGCCCGGTTGAGGACGCGCCGAGGTTCGTGGTGACAGGCGAGCTGGATCCCGAAGCCCCTCATTGGCACCGAGATCGCCATGGGTCGGTTGCACCGCCATCGCCGATCACGTGATGAGCATGCCTCGCATGCGGAGGGTTACATTCCCGATGCGATCGTCGTGCTACTGCGGTATGTTTGGCGGCTGAAGTACGAGTTGGGCAGACCTGTTGCGAGGTCCCGTCAAGTACGACCGATCTCATTGCTGCGACCTGTTGACTGGCTATGCAACTGGCCAATCGAGCCGGCGCACCCGTTCAACAACTGCGGCAACCTCGTCGTTGGTCAGCATGACTTCTGCGTCGACTCGGATCGAGCCGGTGTCTGACCCCAATTTTAGGATGATGGTCCGCCGGCAAAGGTGACCGAACAGCAACGCTGCGAACTCCCAAAGGCCGCCAGCCGAGCCTATCTCGTGCGCTCGCAGCTAAAGCTCCCCCGGCGGCCACCGCGACTGCCAAAACGAACTCTCGTTCCGGTGAGTCAGCGGTGGAATCTCGAAATGTTCGCGCCCTGCCAGCCGCACTCCACGCAATCGCTTAGCGCCTCTGTGGTCCTGTGATGTCGTCACTCATTGCGACGACAGAATGTCCGACGGGACCGGGTCTGGCGACCAGAATTCGGTTTGCCATCTGCGCTGCAGCGTGTCGGGCGAACCGTTCACAAGAGTTCGGAGCAAGTCGAAGACCAACCTGATACTTCCGATGTGGGGTGTCGAATCCTGCGTGCAGCGAGCCGTCTGCCGTTCTTGTTGCTCCCAACATGGGAGCATGCTAGATGGCTGTCGTAGTGCGTATCTTCAATCGAGCAACGCTGGTGACCTTCTGGACCAAGCACAAGGATGCCGAAGGACCACTTCGCTTGTGGTTTTCCATCGTTGAGCGGGCCAAGTGGTCTGGACCCTCCGAGCTCCGTGCTGCATTTGGAAGCGCGGACTTCTTGGCCGACAATCGAGTCGTCTTCGATATCAAGGGGAATCACTACCGCATCGTCACTCAGATCAAGTACGTCCCACTTTGCCTTGTCTACATTCGATTCATCGGAACCCACGCCGAGTACGAACAGATCGACGCGAGGAGAATATGAAGTCTGTCATCATCGAACCGGTCGTTGACGAGAAATCCCATCGGAAGGCACTGCGTCAGATTGAGCAACTCTGGGACGCCGCTCCTGGTTCTGCACAGGAACGACATCTCGATGCATTGGCGACACTCGTTGATGCTTATGAGCGTCGCACGACTCCAATCCCTCCCCCCGACCCAGTGGATGCCATTGCCTTTCGAATGGAAGCACTTGGGCTAACTCGTCACGACCTTGAGCCCTACATTGGCTCTCGCGCGCGGGTTTCGGAAGTGCTCACCCGAAAGCGGGCGCTCACGCTTGCGATGATTCGTAAGCTTCATCAGAATCTCGGGATTCCCGCGGAGATTCTGATCGGAGAGCCACGACCGTTGCGCAAGGTGGCGTCGGTACCACTCCGGTCCACCAAATCGAGACGTGCTGCCCAACGATCTAGCGTTTTCACGGTGACGCGACGTAAGTCGCGGCCAGCGTGAATGCGCCTGTTGAACAAGCCCGAGCACGATGGTTGCTAATGGGAAAAGCAACGAAAGGAAGTGGCCCATATGTGGCCATTTGCATCGCGTTGGACGGCGGCCAGCGGCGCGACAGGCGGGGAAATCCGGTACTTAGGCAGTTCCGATAGCTCACGCGGTTCCACTTCGCGTGCCTGACACGATTCCGAAGACGAAGCTTGCGCACAGCGTCGGTGGACGACGCGACCGGTTACGATGCGCGGCATGCTGACTCCTTAGATTGAGGGGGAGCACGAGCTCCGTTGTCGGTCGCGGCTGGTCGTAGTTGGATACCGAGATCAGTTCGCGGGATCGGTACCCCAGGATGCAACGCGGTGGCGTTGCAGACGGGACAGCG
>JBLNFG010000976.1:0-8228 GCA_050263495.1 Myxococcales bacterium
CGTGACTCGGCGCGTTGGCGTGCAACCTCGACGATGCTGTCGATGCGATCGTCCGAGTGCTGGGGATCATGGTGGAACAAGGCGAGCCGCTTGACGTTGGCGCTGATCGCCAGATCGACCACGGTGAAGATCCGCGAGTGCCCCCAGCCGATCTTTTGTTTGTATTCCTCGTCCGTGTACTGGGCATCAGCGACCAACAGATCGGCGTCGCGAACGAAGTCGAGCGTGCGTCGCGGTGCGAGGCGCAACGTCTCCGGATCACGAGCACAGGCCTCCGCATTCTCGAGCACGAGATCGAGTTCGCTGTCCGTGGCATATACGATCCGCTTGCCCTGCGTCTCCATCCGGTACGCAAAACTACGACCGGGATGGGTCTGCTCCTGACAGTGCAGTGACACCCCATTGATGCTGCAACGAGACTCGCTGAAGTACTCCGGTACGATCTTCCCGCCCAGATCAGAGAAAGAGACCGGGAAATACTCCGAACGCATTTGGCCCATCAAGAGCCGAGTGAAACGTTCGTCGCCGTGGGCGATTTCGTACACGTGTAGCGACGTCGAGGGGACGTAGGCTGGCGCAAAAAACGGAAATCCCTGGATGTGATCCCAATGCGTATGCGAGAACAGCAGGTGCGCTTCGATCGGCTGGTTGTTGTTCGAGAGGAGCTCGTCACCGAGTTCACGCAGACCCGTGCCTGCGTCGAAAATGAACAAGCCGTCGTCGACGTTGATCCCTATGCACGACGTGTTACCCCCGTAACGTCGAGTCTTGTTCCCGGGCGTCGGAATGGAGCCGCGTGTGCCCCAAAAACGTAATAGGATGCTCACTGGCCCCTTTCATGAAAGATGAACGCGACCTCTCCGAACTCGAGCACGTCGCCATCACGCAGCACGGCCGCGTGAGCCAGGACTCCATTGAGGTAGACCCCGTTGGCGCTATCCAGATCGACGAACGAGTATTCGCCGTCTCGTTCGAGCAGACGCAGATGGTGACGCGAGAGCGTGGCGCTCTCGATGCTGATGTCCGTCTGCTCGCTACGACCAATCAGCAGACTGCGGCTCTTTACCGGATACGAGTGCGGGGAACCAGGACCGCGAATTTGCTCGAGCGACGGAATGCGCCGAGGCAAGCGCTGGCTTCGTCGTGAGGGAATGTCACCGGCTTGGGTGCATTCGTCTTCGCTGAATCGAGCCACCCAAGCAGAGTAACACTGGTTTCGGCCTGCAGGAAATCGGGTCCTCGTCGGGAACGCCGTGCCGCCCGATCCCCGGCCCTTGCAGCGTTCAGTGTCCGCCGAGCAGCCAATATAAGCCGAACAAGCTGACTCCCACCACGATCAAGGACAGCAGCCCAACGAAGAGTTCGAGCTTTGACGTCCGCTCGCTGCCCCCTCCAGCGGGCTTGGTCTGACTGCGCCGCGGCGCGCGTGCAGACGGCGTGGTGGGGGCCTGCACCCTGGCGTTGATTGGCGTTTCCTCGCCGGGAATCGGCA
This sequence comes from Myxococcales bacterium, assembly GCA_050263495.1. GTDB lineage: Bacteria > Myxococcota_A > Polyangia > Polyangiales > Polyangiaceae > FEN-1139. The sequence goes on from JBLNFG010000976.1 coordinate 1,493, forward strand.
CTTCCTCGTCGGGCGACAGGACCTCGTCCGCGCCCTGCTCGAGCTCCAGCAGAGCCGCACCTACTGGATCGACGAGCAGGATCCGCTGGTCGCCAATCACCATTTCGGCCTTGGCGGGCCACGCAGTCTCAGTGCGCGACGCTAACGGCAAACCCGCCAAGACGGTGCCTTGCTTCGAGCCCAAGTCGCGCGCGTACACCTGACCACTCCGTACGAACACCTCGACGTGTCTGCGCGACGCACTGTCTTGCGAGAGAACCAGATCGCTACTGGAGGCGCTGCCGAGCACGTATCGATGATCCGGGCGCTCGAGAACGAGTTCGGATTTCCCGCCATCGCGATTGCCATCCTGCAGTTTGAGTCGAGGTCGTGCGTCTTCCTTCCCCGCCTTGAGAGCGTCGGCGACCAATCCGAGTGCCACCTCTCGAGCCATGAGCGCGGCATTCGGTGTCGCTGGGACCGCTTCTAGGAGCGCCTCGACCCAAATGCGCCCGAAGCGAACGCGATCACCCGAGCGGATAACACGCGGAGCCTGTGGTGCGAGCTTGACTGGACCAACATAGGTGCCGTTCGTGCTGCCTTCGTCCTGAATCAGATAGTCCGATCCGCGTTGTCGAAAGCTGGCGTGTCTGGCACTCACGCTGTAGTCCGGCACTCTCAAATCGGCATTCGTCCCCCGACCCACGACGATCCGCGGACTGTCGAACGTAAGTCGCGCCGATTCTGAACTGCTGCCAGAGAGCACGACGAGGGTCAGCGCCATCGTCCCCGAAAGATGCCCGGCGCTTCCCATCCTGTCGAGATATTGAGCTTGAGAGCTGACTAATGGTCTGCAGCACGCCGCAAAAGGGCATTCTTTGGTTGCCCCCATCCGCCCGGACGCGCGCCTTGCGCGCTGTCCAGGCGACTTCCCCCAAAGCCACTGCGCGCACTTCGTGCTGCGCGTGGCTGGAGGGAAGTAGGCAAAACTACCGTGCGGAACTGGGGCGTGGTCACGCCGGACAGACAAAAAAGCGGACTAGAAGTTGGCCCACGGCACGCTTTTCTCTTAGTCGGGAGACGCGGAGCGTCCAATGCTGCCCTAGAATCGGGCACTGGCGCTCGGAGGATCCCATGAGCACCACTGAAGAGCGACGAGCAGACGGCATACAAAGGGTACCTGTCGAAGCACTCGTCGAAGTGTGCGGCGTCGGCGCAAAGCAGACCCCGTTCGAGGCCGAATCGGCGGACGTCAGCGGACGAGGTATCCGATTGCGGACGGCGTATCTGCCGGAAACGGGTGCGCCCGTGGTCTGTCGGTTCGAGAACGCCGGGCGCGAAGTCATTGCCGAAGGCGTCGTCGCGTGGTGCCAAAAGGAGACGCGCGGCGGCGAATTTGGCGTGCGGTTTACCGCGCTCGACGCGCGCAGCGCCGACACTTTGCGCGATCTATGCGGACTCGCGCCATCGACGCAAGATCCGGCGATACCCGATCAGCGAGCCGTCCCCACGCCAGTCAAGGTGGCTCCGGGTGCCAAGGTGAAGCTGCACATCGAAGGCCTAGGCTCCCCGATGCGCGCGAGGATTGACGAAGGGAAAGGCAGCCATATCTCGGTTGGGTCGTCGCTTGAGTTTCTGCGTATCGGCAGAAAGCTCGAGATGGAATCGATCGAGGACGGTTCGCGGCGCGACGCGCGCATCGAGGGCCTCGACGTCATGGTCGATCCGAGTTCGGGCGTGCCGCGATTGGTCGTGCTGCTGAAGACGGATAGCGACGAGGCGACACCGCAACCGAGCGTCGTTGATGCATCACGTAACTCGGCAGGGCGTGTGAATACTGCGAGCGCCGCACCGCGGAGCGCGCGACCGCAGCCCAAGCCAGCCGAGCCGGACACCCGTGACGACCGCGCAGACGCGGAGAATGACCCAACCGACGAACAGATTGACGCAATGGTGGGTCGCGTCCGTCGCATTGCGGGCGCCACACGACGCAAGTTGACGCAGGCAGGGCTCCATCTCGGCGGACGACTCGGTCCGGGGGTTGGTAGCGCGATGAAACGCGTGTGGGCGTTGTCCCAGAAGTCCGAACAACCACCCCCGCGCCGCAAGACGACGGCAGCGCCACCTACAGCTCCGACGGCCGAGCGTAAGCTTCGGCCCCAGATGCGTTCGGTAGATAGCGAAGCCGAGCCGGTTACCGCGGGCAGCACCCGCGCTCGGCCGCGGCTGCGTCGCATTGCCAGTGGGATCGGGGTCACGGGCGTGCTTGGAACCGTGATTGCCGTCGCCTTACACGGACCGTCAGAGGCGTCGAGTCCGAGATCGAAGACCGATGCGGTCGTGCAAGGTCCGGGCGCACGATCTGGCACTGAAGCCATGTCAGGAGCAGAATCTGCCAACGCGAGTGAGCCCGGCTCGAACATGAGTAGTTCCGGTTCGAAGCTGGTCGTGAATGTTCCGTTGTTCGGATCGACGACCATGGCCACCCTGGAACGTGCACCGGTTCCGGCAGCCTCCAACGAATCGCTAGCACTCGTCGCTGCACGCGAGCAGGCCTTGGCCAAGGCTGCTCAAGCGGCGCTTGCTCAGGGCGTGGATGCTTCGAAGCTTTCCGAAGATCCGAACGCAAGTTCCACGGACAAGTCCGAGGAACCCGGCGTTAAGCCTGAAGACATCGCGCCGTTTGGCCACGGGCGCATGAAGGATCCAATCCTGTACCGACTCAAGCTCGACGCGCCCGGGGAAGCTCTACGCGGAACGAGTTCGAGCAAGGGCTTTAGCGTCGTGATCCCGGGGCGACAATTACTCGAGTCGCCCAACGGCTTCGTCAAACGGGATCCGCGCTTCTTGAAGATCACGTCGACGCAGTCGAGTGACGGCGCGAAGCTCACCTGGCAGTTCAAGGATGAGGCGCCACCCTTCCGCGTTCGGCTGCGCAAGAGTGCCGTCGAAATCCTGATCAGCGAAGCCGTCAAACCGGGAGAGAAGGCGAAGTAGCTCCGTGACGGCGGCGAGACTAGACGGCCCCATTGCCCAAAACTAGCTTCAAAGGCGCTGCCTGACGTCAGACGTCTGGCGCGGGCGTTCGCAGAACCACCTCGGCGCGATCGCTAGTCGCGGGACGGCGCTGGCTTTGCGACGCGCTCGCGACGGCCGCGCCCTTTCTTCGTGACCGAGAGCAAGGCAGAATGCGGACTCATCTCGAGCGTGGCGCGATCGTCGGCTCCTTGCGCGAGGCGTAGACCTCCCGCAAACCCGATCATTGCCGCGTTATCGGTGCATGCGCGAATCGACGGCACGAACAGCTTCATCCCCTGCGCCTGGGCGGCTTCCGAGAGTGCACTACGCAGTTGCCGATTGGCCGCTACGCCACCGCCAACTACGACGGTCTCCACACCTTCTCGCTTCGCGGCGAGGATCGTCTTTTTGACGAGCACGTCGACCACGCGTTGTTGAAAGGACGCGCAGAGGTTGCGGAGCGTTGCATCGTTACCGGGCAAGCCGTTCTCATTGACCCAGCGCATCACCTGCGTCTTCAGCCCCGAGAAGCTGAATTCCAACACACTGCTTTGAGGCATGGGCCGCGTTAGGCCAATTGCCTCGGGATCGCCCTCGTGCGCGAGTTGATCGATGATGGGTCCACCAGGGTAGGGAAGCCCGAGCAGCTTTGCCACCTTGTCGAAAGCCTCACCGGCGGCGTCGTCTCGGGTGGCGCCCAGCTCCCGCATTGACTCGAGACCCAGGCCATCGACACGGTAGAGAGCGGTGTGACCTCCGGAAACCAGGAGCGCCACAAAGGGCAGCGTTGGGTGTTCTACTTCGGGTTGGTTTGGGAAGCGCAAGTACGCCGCCACGAGATGACCCACCAAATGGTCCACACCGACCAGCGGCTTATTCGCTGCCCACGCAAGGCCTCGAGCAAATTGCACCCCTACCAACAATGCGCCGGAAAGACCCGGACGGCAGGTGACGGCAATGCCGTCAAGCTCCTCTAGCGCGACGCCCGCCTCCTCCAAGGCGCGTGCGTAGACGGGCCGAATGTTGTTGAGGTGATCACGCGAAGCGAGCTCTGGAACGACTCCACCGAAGGGCGCATGCAACGCGATTTGGCTTTGCACGGCGTCGGAGAGTACCGTTCCGTCAGTGCGTACGACCGCAACCGCGGTTTCATCGCAGGAGGTTTCGATGCCAAGGATTCTCATGCTCAGAACCCGCAACCTTCTTTGCTCTTCTTGAGCTGGAATAACCCGAAGCGCTGTACTTGCTCTGCATTTGGCTCTACGGGCTGTTCCGCATCCGACTTCGGCGTGGCCTTGGCTGGGCGCAGCAGACGGAGCTCCACTTTTCCGTCCTGCACCAATGAGAGAATGGCGACCATCGAACCAGAGCACGTCGAATCGATGAAGGTTACGAAGTCCTCATCGTGATCTTCGCCAAGCTGCATTGCAGACAGGCGATCACCCAAGGTCTGCCCGATGGTCCTGAGTTGCGCCCGATCGAACAGCGGCTTCTGCTCTGACGCACAGGGCCCAAAGGACGCGTCGTTGCTTCTCACCTGAGCTGGGACACCGTCGTTCTTGAATAACTCACCGGTGCGCAGGTTCGCAATCTCTAGGGTGTTCTCGCTCTCGGAACCGATCCATCCCGATTCCTCGAAGCCCAGTGAGATAACCCGCTGCCCGATGAGCTTGCCGCAGTAAACCTCGCCGTTGCGTGTGTCGAATTGATCCACGCCGTGACAGGCCGACAGGGTGAGCAAAACCAATCCGCACACCATACGTCTCAGCGGTTTGTTCATCGGCGATTCTCGTGGAGTCTATGTGCCAAGCGCACCACCTCAGGTTCACTATCGGCCGTTCGACGTAGCTCAACTCCGTGTTGGCTGCTAGTCGCGCGATTCAATAGAATGGATCGGTCCTACGACCCCAGCCGCTTCGCGGCCCAACGCGCACGGGTTTTGTTCCATTGCTGCGCCCAAACCCGGATTCGCTGCGCGAATTCCTAGTACCCCCTCACTCAGCAGATCGGGCAATAGTACTCCGCCGACTTCAACCGAGTCGGCGTTCTGGTGCCGTTCGCCAGTCGTTCGGCCCTCAATCGCCGTGATTGCACGGGTGGCACTGGGCGGACGCGGAGCGGTTGCGGGGTTTGGGGCGAACAGCGACAAACCGGTCAAGCCGTGCTGCGGATGCGCGTTCGGGGCGAACAGTGGCAAACCGGTCAAGCCGTGCTGCGGATGGCCCCAATGCAACGGCGTATTGGCAGTGGCGCGGAGGGTGTCAACCTGCGCGCAGACGTCGCTTGGGCGTGACGGAGTGCGCCTTATGCAATTGCGGCAGGTCCGCGCGCAGCATCTCTCCGCTTTGTGGCGGCGGTCGTCGCGAGGTGCGACGCGTGACCGGCTCCGCCAACGCAACGATCTCTTGGGGTGGCTCGTGATCCCCCTCGGCTCCAAAACGCAAGCTGATTGCGATGCGCGTTCCACGTACCTCTTGCGCTAGCGCGCCGGCCATGGATAGGAGCTGAGAACGCGTCTCGAGCGAAGCATTCTCTGCGGCGAGCAGCAGCAGCATGCCCTGTCCAACTTCCGCGAGATAGGACAGCAGTCTGTCAGCGACATTGCGTCGCGAGAGTTCCGCTTCGGTAGAGGTTTGACCGTTGCCAACGACGAGTACTGCGAGGCCACGTTGGTAATCCGATTCCGTCAGCAGGTGCAGCCGCTGCTCGAGTCGCTTCTGTAGCGCTTCCGCTGGTTCGTCCGCATTACTCACGAGAACGAACACGTCTGAAACGCGCTCCGGGCAACGACCGACCCATGTCGGCAACGCAGCACCGCGTTCTACAGCAACGAGCAAGACCCCTGCCGTTTGCATGCTTGGCTCCACTTCCCGCGGGAGCATCTCACCCCTACGGCGTCCAACGAGTATAACGCCACTTTTTAGCTCGTGCTCTTCGAATACAGTGAGCGACGAACCCCGCCTGCGTGATTGCTTGTGCCCCGACATGTGAGAGACAGATACGGAAGCACGACTTTGGGATTAAGTGGGAGATATTAGCGAAATTATTTTGGGGCGGAACGACAACACCTGACATGGGCGCACTGAAACTGTCGGGGTGTTCTCTCTAAATTCGAGCGAGAGATTTCAATGTGTTGTGGACTACCTCGAGTCAAAGAATTGCAGTGCCGGCTTCGCCAAGTTGGTTCATCGCGACGAACAAACCAAAATGCTCGGAATGCCATTTACAGAGCGAGGTGAACCTTGTGTCAGCACTTAAGTTCGGAGTTGCGATTCGGATTGGACACGCATGCACGCCGCGTAAACCCCGCGCGAAGTGAGCGGAATCTCTTGCGTTCGATGCTCACGTGAACAAGTGCGGATGGCCGACGTTCAAGTGTTGGCTTCGAGATCACCGGATAAGTGGCGCATGCAGAAATGTCGATGGGCATGCATGCCTTGCGACGCGAACGCGCGCGTTGCGGACGCGCGCGACGTGCTGCGATGGATAGTGGACGATGGACGAGCCTGGCACCCCGTGGCAGGGGCCTCGCTGCTCGAGTGGACGCGACATCGCTCACCGAATGGAACGCCAACGCTTACGGACCCTTCTGGCGATTGTTGAGGGGCGTCAACGCGAGCCTCCGCTTTGGTTTGGCGACGGAGGTGGTTGGTGAGTAGCGGCTCGGTGCGTTCACCATTTGGGGCAGGGTCAGCCGTCGCGGGCTGATTGATAGGTCAATAGATTCCGGTGCGTAGAC
>JBLNFG010000977.1:0-5289 GCA_050263495.1 Myxococcales bacterium
GGGAGAATACGTGCTCCCGCGGGCGAAGTCGATCCCGCTAGCCACGCCCAGTACGTCGTTCACGCACGCAGCACCATCAATGGAATGGCAAGGTTGAGCTCGCGCCCTTTCGCGCACTTCACCTACATCGACCATGCGCGCGCTGGCGGCCTCCGATCAGAATCTCGTGCTGGGTGCCGCGCTTTTTGATACTGATCCTGATCCAACTGCAACGAACGGAGAGAGAACGATGGATCTTCGTAGCTTGGTCTTGTTTCTGGTGGTCGGAATCACTGCTGGCTGGCTTGCGGGGCGATTGATGAAGAGCGGGAGCTCCGGCGTGGTCGGGAACCTGATCATCGGCGCAATCGGAGCGTTTCTTGGTGGGTGGCTGTTCAAGCTGGTCGGAGTCTCGGCAGGAACCGGAATCGTTGGCTCGCTCGTTACGGCACTGGTCGGTGCCGTCGTGCTGATCTACGTACTGCGATTACTGAAAAAGGCCTAGTACTCGAATCGCGTGACTAGTGCGCAGTAGCGCTCGACTCAGTGTGCGGTTTCCGCGTCCGTGGTCGGCGGTTTTACCGCAACGGCATCTGCTTGCAGCTCGTGAAACTTCGGTCTCTTGTACGTCTTCGTAACCTCTGCAAAGTCTCGACCGATAATGTTCCCGTGCTGATCGACCACCTCGAGCCTCACTACCCAAGGACCGCGGCCTTCTGGGGGTGGCGGGAGCTTCGCCTGCCACAGGGTTCCCTGCTTATCCCAGGTCACGTTCACCACTTCCGTGCCAACCAGAACTCGTATCGTAGGCTCTACTTCGGTTGGCGTTGGACGACCAAGTTGATCCACGAAACTCACCTGCAAGTTGATGGGATCATCCGGCCACGTCGCGAGCTTCGGCCCGACCCAAGCCGACACCGAGGGCTCCCTCCGCACTAGCGTAAGAGCCGCTGAATCGCCGCCGCCTTTCGGGTGAATGAGCACGACGGCCCGCTCGAGTCCCTCGAGACCGAATGCTTCCGAAGCGACTACGTTAGATCGATGATCTGCCGTCGTCAGCGTGAGTCCTTCGGTATGGGTCAAACGCACGCGCTGTTCCGAGGTGATCTGCACCGTGTCTCTCGGTAGGGCAACTGCGCCGCCGGGAAGGTCCAATCCCACGACATGCACGATCGCCGTCGTCTTCTTGTTGGACGTGAAACCGTCGCTGTCGACGGCAGCAATGGCGAGCTCATACTTACCCGGCAGGAGCCGTCTCGGACAGCCTTCGATCACCGGATTCGTGACGATGGCGTCGTACAATGACTCGTGACTGCCCTGTGCACGCAGCGAAATTGCGTAACCGATTGCACCCCCGACGGGCGCCCAAACGTAGCCTGAGGGTTGCGCCGCGCCGTTCGGAGGGGACACCCAGACACGCCGCCCGCCAATCGAACGAGTGGCGTCCAGCAGCGGTCGATCAACGACCTCACCACCGGCCCGATACTGACGGACAATGCCGTTAGGAACGCGCGCGAGCTTCGGGCCGTGGGTAGCTGTTGCAAGGCCCGTGTAGCTTACCGCCGACACACTTCGACCACTGACGCGAACCGCGCTCTTGCCCGACAACGTCAACACACGCGTGTCCGCTGGCGTGCCCACTGCAACCGCCACCCTCGATTGTGGCGACTCTGGCACATCTATTTCCACAATCCCGCGGCGCAGAATGACGGTATAGGTGGCGATTTTCTTTCCGGGTAGCAGCATCAAAGGCTGCGCGTCAGTCAAGATGCTTGCGTCCGTATTCTCACGAACGCGAATGCGCGCACCATTGGGTAGCGCGATTTCCGCGGCCTTCGATTTGGTCACCATCTGTCCGCGCAGACGCGTGAAATCCCCGCTCAGGATCTTGGGCTGCGCCTGGCTGGTTTCAGCACGCGCTGGAGCAGCTGTCAGACATCCAAGGGCGAGCAGCGCCCCTAAAACCAAATGGCTGATATGTCGACGATTTGATTTGGTCACGGTGATTCGAGTGGATCAACGGCAGCAGTAACGCGCAACTGAAGAGGAAAAGAGCAAGACGCTCAAGAACGGTACCTTGACCAATTCCTATAGCGAGATTGACGCGCGCTCGTAACCCACGTGCCTACACCGGGAGTATTGGGTTTTGTCTGTAGCGGCGCGTAGGACGGCCGAGAGCGCCTGTGCGGTGCGGGTGGAGTGTGGAGAGCGCTCACTGGAACCCAATCCGACTAGCTCCCACTGAAACCATGCGAAATAGCATGATTCTGCCGGTGTCATTGAAGCTCAGATAGGTATTCAGGTAATTGCTCGTACCTGAATCGTAGAGAATCTTGTGTGCCCCCGAGTAGACGCGAATCGCACCGTCGCGATCCAATACCGCAAAGGCTTGGTCAGAAGCACGTGTCCCAGTCTGCCACTTTACCGTCCATCGTGTAGCTTCGTTACCCCCACTCGGTGAGACGTATAGCGCGAGGTTTCCGTCGGTCTCCATCACGAGTTTGGAGCGACCTGAGGGGCCCCAAATCGAGCTACCGGAGCTAAGCCTCGCACCACTCCGAAGCATCACCGGGTTGTCGTCAAAGGTCGCTTCGAACGGCTCTTCGACTTCTTCATATCGGTTCTCGCCCGCGCTCCAAACCAAGTACTTGGCTGGTTCATAGACGACGAGATTGCCGTCTTCCTGCAAGGCCAGGAACGCACTTGGTCTGCCCGAGTAGCTCGCCGTCCAAACGCGTTCACCCACCGCGTCGAGCAGAACGAGCGTGCCGTCTAGCATCATCTTCGCGGCTCGGGCGCCGAGACCGGCGCTGTTGCTGGACCAGATGCGCGCGGATTTCCAACGGTCGCTAACGACGAGATCGCCGTCGAGTTGCATCTCGAGCCTGAACCGACCTGACGCGGTGTCCTTGTACGCAGCGGCAGCGAGAGAGCCCCCGGGGGTTAGCCCTACTGCGCCTTCCAGCTCATCGCGATGCGCGGTTTGCGTAGACCAGCAGATGCGACCCGTGCTGTCTTTGATCACTACGTCCCCGTTGTGTTGCACGCTCAGAGTCGCCATCGGGTGCGACTCGATGGTGCTCTGCCAGACGGTGGTAGCTCGACTGCGCACACGCAGGATTCCGTCCGATCCGAACTCAGCGATCGGTGCACTAGCCTTAACCCCGGATGACCAGAGTGGGGAGAAATTCGGCAAATCCGTGCGCCTTACCGTCAGCTGGCCGTCACTTTCCATTCCCAGTGCCACAATGCGATCGTTCGAGTACCAACGCTCGCCCGGGCTCAACGTCAACGCGACTTCCCCCTCGGCCACCTTCTTCGCGAATCGACGGGCGCTGCGCGACGACCAAAGGGCGCGCCGGAAACTGCGCTCGCCGAGGTAGCGTTGTGCGTTCTCGATGTCGTTGCGGGACAGGTTGGCCTTTACGCCACCGTACTGGCAGTAACTCATTACGGAAGTCGGGTCGAATACCCCGAGCGTGGTTGTCTTGGACCAGTCCTTGGGGTGGTTGGGCTCGGCTCCCCACGAACCGTCCTGGAAGATGTCGCAGTACTCGGAGAATCGATTATCCAAACGGCCTTGTTCGTGGGCAAATCCGAGGACATGTCCCATCTCATGCACGATCGTGTCGCGTAGCTCGGCGGGCTTGGTTTCTGACGTGAGGTCAAGGGTGATCATGCGACGTCCGTTGGACTCTCTGCCGCTTGCTTCGCCTTCGCCGTGCCGAGATTGAATCGCAATCGTCGTTTCGGGATTCAGGTTATCGGTGCACTGCCTCCAGAACCGAAATTGCATCTGCGTCACCGCTGCCCAGGAGTTGGCCACGGCGTCACGTATCGCGCGCTGATGCTCTGGACTGATGCGCGTGTTGGGAAGCTTCCAGGTCTGTGCCGGATCTGCCTCGCAGGGGCGAAGCTGTACCTCCTCGGAACGTGCGCTATCCGACCCAGGGTCGTGCAAGCAGAGTCCAGTCTCTTCATTCCGTAATTGCAGACCGGAGTCGACCGCATTCAGTAACCAAGATTGTGCGCGCGATCCATTGCACTCCGTTAGAACGGCGCGAGAGCCTCCGCGACCTTTCTCGAGCGATGCGCTCAAGCATCGGTCCCCTGACAGAAGAGTATCGCCGACGACTTGCCAGTTTTGATATTCGTTCGGGCTGCACGGTTCGACGCGGATCTGGCTCTCCCCTACGGAGTGCTCGAGTGGTGCGCCCAAGCACGAACCAACAGTTGCTGAGCTGACCGCGCCTCCCCCTTCCGCTATGAAGCAAACCGTTCCGTCTTGTCCTCTTGACCAGAGGCTTTCTGTATCAACGAACAAGGGTAGTTCGCCTGGCTCGTCTTCGGCTGCTCCCGGTCTTGGGATTACCGCCTCGGCGCAGCCTAGACTCTCGGTCAACGCTAGAGAGAACAGTAACTGGAAGATTGGCTGCGCCAAAAGGCTCAGCGAGCACTTGGCAGGCTTCGACGTCTCGTGCGCTCCGTTGAATGTGCCCATTGGAACCTCCAGGCGGGCATCCCAATGCAGTCGACACTTCGCTGGCTCTGCAGTTCGTGCCCGAACGTTCAGCGTGGGTTATCCCTAAGCTCCCCATGACTTCTCGAGCGGTAGCCGCCCGTAAGCGTGAGGCGCGCTGCGCACCATCACGCTCGCAGCGCTTGCCGTGTCCTGTGACGCCTGTGCAATGCAGCGCCGCGCGGGCCCAATCGATAAGCGTTGAGGTCTTCGATCAGTCCGATACTTGGCTAGAATCTGCTTTCGTGCGCCGTGCGGAGGCGCGTGCGCGCTTCGCGCTCTTCATCCCAATGGCTTCAGTGTACCCGTTCACCCTGGGTGCGAGCAAGTGCGCCTAAGGCCAAATTGAAGTCGATGACACTCATCACTTCATAAGATTCGGGGTACTAGCGTGCGACGGGCATTGGGAGGCCAATCCGGTATCACTGGATCAACGGACATGCACGATGCAGATTCCGAAGTCCGCTGTCATAAGAGTGGATGGGGTTAGAAACCTGAGACATCTCCTCATTGTGATTGCACCGTACGGGCGCAAGAGCCAAAGCATATCTGACGACCTTCCGATCTTCCTGTGCCATTTCCTCTGCTCCGCGAAACAATCGCGCCATTTCTTGCTAGAAATTGAGGGGATCTCTCAGGTTAGAACCCATTCAATCCCGGCAGCGTAGTCCCGACGCAACGGCCACCGTGCGAATCCACTCCACGTCCCCCGTCTCTTCAGTTGTCCAAGCACGCTTACCACCGTCGCAGTTGCGCAGACTTAGGCATGGTCGGGCGACTTCGACCTTTCG
>JBLNFG010000978.1:0-2846 GCA_050263495.1 Myxococcales bacterium
ATCGCGCTAGCTGCCGAACTCGGTGGTGCTCAAGGGATTGGCCCCGATGCAAAGAAGGCAAAGGAGGATTGGGGCTGCAAGTAGAGGCCCTCGGCACTGGGCCTTGTGGGCGCGGCGCTCGCGTCGTGCCCACTGCCGGTGGTGTTCTTTTTTTGGTTAGGGCGTCGTGGTAACGCCGCGGGGCGAACGTCTGGTGAATACGCAGTTCACACCCATGCAGTTGATCCCGACTGCCAATCGACCTAGTAGCTCGCTCACGGATCTCTTGGGCTAGGGCTCTACACTGCCGATGAGTTCTCTTCTTCGCGTACCATCGTCACCGGCTCGGGCCGGGATGCGCCCGCGCAACCGTTGAGCCTGAGCTCGCCCGCGACTGACCGCGTTCGCATTCGGCGATCAGCCCGCGCTAGAGCAGTACCTCGAGTAGTCGATCGAGTTCGTCGAGCGACGAATAGTGGACGACGATTTCGCCTTTGCCCTGATGGTCGCGAACTTCGCAACGGGTGCCCAGATGCCGCATGAGGCGTTGCTCTAGGTCACGCACACTAGCGCTCTTCGTGTTCGCGGGCGCAGCTCCACCCGGCTTCTTGGGGTCGGAAGATTGCTTCGCGCTGCGCACAAGCTCTTCGGTCTGCCGTACGCTGAGGTGCCCGCGAATCACTTTCTCGGCGAGTTGCGCGATGCTCCGTTCGTCGGGGACCCCGAGCAGTGCGCGGGCGTGCCCTTCGGAGAGCTCGCCGTTGACCACCAGCTCGCGGACTTTCTCTGGCAGCTTCAATAGCCGCAGTGCATTCGCGATCGTCGAGCGGTCTTTTCCAACGCGACGGGCCAGCGATTCTTGAGTGTAGGAATGCTCACGGATCAGTCGATCGAGAGCTTCTGCGAATTCAATTGGGTCGAGATCCTCACGCTGAACGTTCTCGACCAGCGCAAGCTCGAACGCGTCGTTTGCCGATACGTCGCGGACGACGACCAAGACCTCTTTGATCCCGGCGCGTTGCGACGCGCGCCAGCGGCGCTCCCCCGCGATGAGCTCGAATTGGTCGGTACCGGGCCGCTTACGCACGACCAAGGGTTCGAGTAGGCCGTGATCCTTTAGCGATTGCGCCAGCTCATCCAGTTTGGTCGAATCGAAATGGCGTCGAGGCTGCCCGGTCTGCGGCACAATCTTGTCGATTGCGCAGCTGAACACGTTGTTGTCGCCGTAATTGGGTGCGTCGCTCGACGCCCGTGGCGGGGGTCGAGCCGGGAGCAGGGCGTCGAGCCCTCGCCCAAGTCCGCGTGGTGGTGGCTTGTTCGGTGTATTCTGGGTCACGGCGGGCTTGCCTCGATAACTTCGCGGGCCAGGCTCAGGTATCCCTGAGCGCCCTTGCTTTGCACATCGTAAAGCAGCGCTGGCAGTCCGTGCGATGGAGCTTCACTCAAACGCACATTGCGCGGAATCAACGATTCGTACACGTGAAAATGTTGGCGAACCTGATCGGCGACTTCGTGCGCCAGCCGATTGCGAGGATCCCACATAGTGAGCACGATGCCCTGCACCGTGAGCGTCGGATTGAGCGTCTCTCGCACCCGATCAATAGTAGCCATCAAGTACGTAATGCCCTCAAGAGCATAGTACTCTGGCTGCAGGGGCACGATCACTTCCGTCGCTGCAACCAGCACGTTGAGGGTCAATACACCCAGTGACGGTGGCGAGTCGATGATGACGTAATCATAAGGGGCGATCGAATCCGTCTGCAGCAGTCGACGAAGATGCGTTCCTCGCTCATCCTCGAACAGCTCGTACTCGACAGCCGTTAAGTCTTGGGTGGAGGGGATAAGATCCAGAGCGGCTAGGCCCGTTTGACGGATGCACTCAGACAGCGAGCGCCTTCCAATCAACGCGTCATAGATCGTGATTTCGGCCGTACCTGGAGGCACCCCCACACCGCTCGACGCGTTCGCCTGAGGATCCAGGTCGACAAGCAACGTCCGTTTCTCAGCGGCTGCCAGACTCGCGGCAAGATTGACTGCGGTCGTTGTTTTTCCGACGCCACCCTTTTGATTGGCGATGGCAATAATATTTGGTCGACGGGCCATGTCCAGATACTTCAGGAGGCACGAGTCTTACCGGATTCTCAGCAACCTGGACCGTTTTCTTGGTAGCCATCCAATTATAGCGTACATTGTCCGTCGATGTAGGTGCAAGTAGGTCACTGTGAACAAGGCGCCCTCAACCCAGCAACTGTACCAATTAGGCTTTGATCGATTGATCGAAGGCTGGCGCACCAACACCGGTGAGCGATGGTCGGTCGAGCGGGTGCTCGAGCAGGGTTTCTGGTGCAAACACACCGGCGAAATGGCTCGTGTCATTCCCCTTGTTTCAGCAAGTCGACCTCCGCTCCCTGCACCGTCAGCGCCCCGCTGAAACCGACAGGAGAATGTCCCGATGCAAGGCCCCCGTTACAATAGCTTCGCTGACTTCGAGCGCGACCTGATCCGACCCACTCTGCGAGCTGGCTGGTCGGTGGATGAGCTTGAGGAGTCGAATACGGACTGCCTCGACTTCGATCTGGATCCTTTCGAGGCAGCGCTGCAGGCGGCCGAAGCGGATGATTAGTCCAGTCGCCGAAGGCCTTGTCCGCCTTTCGGCGCCGCCACGCTGAGCGGCTTCCCCCGTTTTCTCGGGGCTTCGCCCCGAACCCCGCCCGCCGAGTGCCGCCCGTCGAGTCACAGCTGACTGCCAGCACCGCTTCGGGCGAGCGACACTAGTGCCGCTCGCCAAAAGTCTGGGCAGCCTTTTGGCGCCGCTGCGCGGGGCTGCTGGGCAGCCGCGGCCCTCCTCGTTTTTCTCGGGGTTTCAC
>JBLNFG010000979.1:0-3164 GCA_050263495.1 Myxococcales bacterium
GTGCCCCCGAAGTACAGACCGATCACGACGCACGCCGTCAAGACCACACCGAGCGCGCCCTCGATGCGGTCCTTCGGCGCGACCATTCTGAAGAGCTCGTGAGCGCCGAGCATTGCCGCCATCAGGACCAATCCGAACCATGCGATCGGCGGCCCGAAGAACAGCAGGCCCAACAGGACCGGTAGGGCCACGATGCTCGTGAGGACGCGGACGACGAGGTTGCTCTGTGCCACGGCGTTCGACTATCAGTCGTGGTCACGCCGCACAAGCCCAAGCAAAAAATCCCAGTTCAGGCTGCTCCCGCACGATTCGCGTTGCTGGAGCTTCGGGCGGGCGCGGCAAGTCTCGGGTCCACCCGTCCGGCGGGTTCGTCCCGTGAGCTTGCGTCCTCGGCAAGGTGAAGCTAAGCCGCGGCGTCGTGACAAGGTCGTTCAGCCGTCACCTGTTCCACCTACGCGTCAAGGCTCGGTGGATCGCCGCAACGGCCCTGGCAGGGGGCGTTTTGTCCTTTGCCACCGCTTCACCACCGACTCCGTCCATGGAAGGTTTGGTTGGTTGGCTCGGCGCGCAAACGGATCTGTCCGTGCGTCCCGAGGACTTGCGTTGGGTCGAGAGCGGCGGTTTCTTCTCGGATCTGTTTTGGGGGCGGCGACTGCTCTTCCTTGGTGCGGAGCAATCGGGCGGCAAACGCGATCTGTATCGCGCACGGATTCGTCTTAGCGAAAGTGGTCAACCCCTGACGCTGTCGGGTCTTCGGAATCTGACGCACACGCCGCTTGGTGATGACGCAGGACTCGATCTCGTCGGTGAGCGCGCCGTCTGGGCCACCATGGCCTACGGCAAGGTGCAGGCCGTAAGCGTTGCGGAACTAGACGGCATCCGCAGTGAAGATCTCGCAGGCGGTCCATTTGCCGGATTTCTGCGCCGGATCACCAATCTCCAGATGAGTGGTGCATGGTCCGGCGTCGGGCAAACCGACATTGTCTTGCTCGTTCCCGTACAGCAGCTCGAACTGGCGCTCGATCAACACAAGCTGCGCGTCAAGCTCGGCGCTGCGGGGCGTGAGTTCGACTACGATCTGAATCAACGCGTGGCGCGAGCCCTCGACGGATCTCAGGCACACGGGATTCGTGTGGTTCCCAATCGGCATCCGCCCAAGCCGTTCGTACTCTGGGCAGTCGACACGGTTCGCGAGGAAGTCGGTCCAGAGCCGATTACTTGGCTCGAGGAGAAAGTCTTCGGCTTTCGTTCACTGGTACGTCAGACGGCGTTCCAACTTACGTCCTCGAGCGAGGAACGCGCGTTGCGCGAGGGGCAGCCCGAAGTCCCCAAAATTAGCCTCGATGCCGCAAATTTGAGCGCCCTGAACTCGGGCTGGCCTCCCACCAATCTCTCGTCACAGTGGAAGCAGGTCGAACCCGGCGAGGGGATCTGGGTTGCGGTTCAGGTTCCGTTCTTGCGACCATCCCTTGCTCGCCAAGACACGGAAGAGAAGCCGCCGCCGTACTTCTATCAGACCTTCACCCGTCCCGATCCGCAGCGGCCGTACGCCAAACTGTGGCTTATCGCCATGGACATGCGTCAGTTGGAACTCGGAATGCAGGCGGGGTTCGAAGATCCCGAGCCACTGACGGGGCCAGCCGGTGATGGTCGATTACCCGAAGATCGCGCAACGCTCGACCGAGTCGTGGCCGCGTTCAATGGGGCCTTCAAAACCACACACGGTAAGTACGGAATGATGGTGCAGCGCCGCGTCCTTCTGCCGCCCGTGCCCGGTGCAGCCACCATTGCCGTCGATAGCGAGCGTGAGGCGTGGCTCGGCAGTTGGCCCAAGACGGACAAAATCCCGAGTCAGTTCGTCTCGTACCGACAGAATCTCGACGCACTCGTGGAAGATGGCATTGCCAACCCAACCGGGCGGCAACTCTGGGGTTGGCAACTCGAAGGTAAGAGTGTGCTAACCGAGCGCACGGCACTGTGTGTTACGCCGGCTGGGCATCTCTACTATGCCTGGGGCGAAGAGATCGACGGCCCAACCCTGGGCCAAGCCTTGCGGCATGCCGGGTGCAGTTACGGCGTGCACTTGGACATGAACCCAGGGCATTGTGGCTTCGTGTTCGCGCGTGTGGACGACTGGCAACGCCACCAATTCTCGGTGAAACACGCTGTACCGAAGATGTCGATCCCGGTCGACCGCTATCTGCGTTGGTCGCCGAAGGACTTCTTCTACGTCACCTTGCGTGATCCCAATCCCCCGGCGATTGAACGCGGTGCGGGCGAACCGATCCGTTGGAGCGTTGACAATGGGACTCAACCACCGCCCGCATTCTGGCCCGGGATCTATCGCGCCAACACCGAATACGCGGGGCATGCGATTGAGCTCTGGTCGTTTGAGCGCGGTCGCTTCGAATGGACGGTGCGTGCGGGTACACGCGAACCGAACGAGATCGGCGCACCGCTGATGCAGACGGCCCTGAGCGACAAGGATTCGCACCGAGTGCTAGCTTCCATTGGTCTGGCGTACACCACGAAGGTAACTCGATTGGGAATTGCCTTCGACGGCAAAGCATCGATCCCGATGCGGCCCAAGATGGCCACACTGTTGATGCGCCCGCAAGAACCGCTCCAGCTAATCGCCGACGGTGTGCCGAGCCTGACTCCAACAGACGTTGCGGTTCAGCTTCCGCTCTTGGCCACGCGCGGGGAGGTTACTGCAGCAGGTCGCGAGCAGGGTCCGATGCGCGATCGCGCTGCAATGTGTGTGACCAGTGGGCAACGTGTGATCGTGGGGCGTTCACGTAACGATACGGCTTTCCCGCTCGTCAATACGCTGCTGGCGCTCGGGTGCAAGGACGTGGCCGATCTCGATCGCGGTTCGAGTGATCCCTCCTTCATCCACCGCGCCGGCACCGACTTGCCCCCAACTGGCGACTACGAGACAACGGTGCTCTACGTACTCGGAAGTCCGATGCTGCCGCACGGTAACCGTTGGAAGCCCAACGGCTCAGCCGCGAGCACCACGCCTACCGGCTACGATCTCCCCAAGCGACGCTAAACAACTCCAGGTCAGCGCGCGTCGTCATTCATCCCACCTCGACCTTGTTGATGATGGATGTTGACCACTCACACTCAAGAAGTCTCTCTGGTCAAGATCTCCCGTTGGC
>JBLNFG010000980.1:0-3070 GCA_050263495.1 Myxococcales bacterium
TTTCTGACCAAACGGCCGCTTGTTGAACGCGCTCTGGATATGACAATAGGAAAACTCAAGGAGGGTGGCGGTCAGCGCTTTCTCGACGCGGTCAGCAAAGGTATCAACGACGGGACATTCAAACTCGCCGGGCAGGGTACGCTCAAGAAAGGTGCAGAACTGATGAACATTTATCGGGGCCAAGGCCTAACCGTTGTCACGAAGACGAATGGCGAATTCGTAACCGTGCTGAAGAGTGGCGAGGGACTCGATAAGGCAATAAGGATGGTAGAGTGAACTCGGTATCACTACTCAGATCGCCTGTTCTCGAAGCCGGCATTGGCGATATACTTGTTCCGGGGTATGTCGAGCCTGATGTCACGTTGGCGGTGTTCCACGCAGACTACAACTTCGTGTATCTCGAGTTGGGTGGGACGTTTCTCGAGTTAGCTACGATCGAGACCACCGGGACAATGCGGCTTTCCCTTAGCGCAGAGCTGGCGCACCCACTCGACCTTGATGACGGGATGGCGCCAGCTTTTGCGTCGCTGCGCGAGCAGTGCCTGGACGACACGGAAAGTGGCAACTGCATCGAGGAGGTAGTTGTCTGGGGCGCGACCGAACAAGGCGGTGATGCCGTTTGCAGCGCTCTGCAATTCAAGCTTCACAACGGGCAACTCTTATTCATTGATCCGACCTACCACTTTGGCATACGCATTGGGGGTCAAACGCAACGGAAAATCTGGGAAGACAACTGCCCCAATCTTTCCGAATTGAGCGTCGATACCGTCGGAAGTGGGCATCGTTGATTGGGCTGCCATTCGATCAGGCGTGCAGCACGTTGCAGGTATAGGCGTCCAACGACCTGTCTCATGCGAGGCATTGCCCAGAGGCGCGTTAGAGCCCATTGAGCGAGGCCCGAATGATGCCAACCACATGACGAAGATCGCCGAGCACTTCCTGAGCCGAAAACCGCACTACCCGCCAACCAAGGCGCGCTAGCTTAACGTCCCTTGACGCATCGGCGCCGGTGCGAGCGGCGTGATACGGGCCATCAGTGCGACCAGGCCCTGCTGGTCTGAAAGGAGAAAGCAATGCGTTAGCAATCGAAATTCAGAATTGTCGTCCTACGGGTGGAAGTCCCGTCCGACTAAAGCTTAGCGAGCAGGTCGGTAGCGAGCCTTGCGATGGTGAAGGTAACGACACCAGCGATGCGTAGGTACGCGAGTGAGTGAGCCGGAGGAATGCGGCCCCGAAAAGATATTCATTTTGGATGCCCAGCGGTTTGATGGCCGTGAAGGCAGCAGTACTGCTATCGAAGTAGCGAGAAGGCAGTACATCCAGCGGGGTGTGATTCGACTTCGGCGCGTTCATGACGGACGGCCCAGTAACCTGGGATATCCACGTCTTTCCGTGTAAGAATCCGGATATTGGGGAGCCGGTAAACCATCCCCTAGGGGCGGCATCGAAGCCAAGCGAACCGATCGATGCCGCAGCCGTGCCCAAAGGCGCCGCACCCGAACGGGTCGCACCACGGTAGACCGGAGGCAAGGGAAAACCGTAGCTGAGGTCGACGAAGACGAGGAAGTCGGAGGGCCGAATAAGAGCTGAGACACCGGGGAAGGTTAGGCAAGCCGACCCGGTCGAGCAAAGGCGGCCCGAGTCAGTAGGAACTTCAGAAGAGAAACACGACTGTCGCAACGACGACGGATAATCATGTCAACAGAACTTTTGAAGGTAGCAGAACGAGCAAAGCGAGACCCGCAAGGACAAATCCTGTCACTGGCCCGTCTCATCGACGAGGCAGCGTTACGTAGGGCGTTCGAACGCATCCGAAAGGGTGCGGCGGTAGGCGTTGATGGCATGAGCAAAGAGCAATACGGAAAGGAACTCGAGAAGAATCTCGAGAATCTGCACGAACGGCTTCGAACGCAGCGCTATCGGCACCAACCCATCCGACGGGTGCACATCCCGAAGGAGCAGGGAAAGACGCGTCCAATCGGCATCAGCACAATCGAGGATAAACTGGTGCAGGACGCGTTACGCGAAGTGTTGGAGACTCTATACGAGCCCGTATTCTTGGACAACTCGTATGGCTTCCGACCTCGACGCAGCGCGCATGACGCGTTGCGAGCCCTGAATCAGACGCTCTATCGGCGCGAAGTGAGCTGGGTAATTGAGGCAGACATCAAGTCCTACTTCGATAGCATCGATCGCACGAAGCTAAAGGAGATGCTTCGCATGCGGGTGGCCGACGAGTCGTTCATGCGGCTTGTCGGAAAATGTCTTCACGTTGGTATCCTCGATGGCACTGAGTATTCGGAGCCAGATGAGGGGACGGTGCAGGGTTCGACGCTTTCACCGCTACTGGGCAATGTGTATCTGCATCACGTGCTCGACTTGTGGCTAGAGGCTGAGGTGCGACCTCGATTGCGGGGACGCATGCGATTGATTCGGTACTGCGATGACTTCGTAATTGGCTTCGAGCGCGAGGATGAGGCACGTCGAGTGATGGCAGTGCTCGCGAAGCGGTTTGAGCGGTTTGGACTGAGGCTACACCCGGACAAGACTCGACTGTTCGAGTGCGGTCGTCCGCGCAAAAGCCAGCGTGGTGGCAAAGGACCTGCGACGTTTGATTTCCTAGGATTCACCGTCCACTGGCGATGGAACCACCTGGGATTTTGGGCGCTGGGTCTGAAAACTCGCAAGGCGCGTCTACGACGGGCAATCACGTCCGTCGACGACTGGTGTCGACGCCACCGGCACGAGCCGATGAAAACGCAACACGCCATGCTCTCGAAGAAGCTGAATGGTCATTACAACTACTTTGGTGTGGGCGGCAACAGCCGCAGTCTTGCAAGCTTGTCTCATCAAGTCGAGCAGACCTGGCGCAAGTGGTTGCGACGGCGTAGTCAGCGAACAAAGCTCACATGGCAACGTTTTGAGGCCTTCCTCACAGCGTTTCCATTACTGTTGTCTCTCACGCAATTTCAACGCGGTGGATTCGTGATAATTCGTGACCGGTGGATGCGGATCTCTCGGATTACGAGTCACGGGTCCGCGTTGGAAAGCGGTGATGGAAAGCGAAACG
>JBLNFG010000981.1:0-4642 GCA_050263495.1 Myxococcales bacterium
AAAGCGCAAGCAGCACCCATGGGCGTTCTTTGTACAATCGGAGGATCATAAGCAATAAGGCGAGTGAATACGGCTAGGCTTCGCTATAGCCTAATTTCTGCGGCAGTTCCGTCAACGCAGCCCGGGAATCGATTTTGGTTTAGCGCTTTCGCGGCCGAATGGACAGGTGCTATCGTACAGAACACGTGGGATCACTCTTTCCGCCAACGCTGCAACTCCTGATTGTCGATGATGAGCCCGGTATTCGGCAGATGCTGGAGATCCTCTTTCGACGCGAGGGCTATAGCGTGGTCCTTGCGCCAGGATATCGGCAGGCAGCGGAAGCAATCGCACAGTCACCCAACCCGTTTCCTGTTGTGGTCACCGATCTGAGAATGCCTGACGGGTCGGGTTTGGACATTCTGGCTGCAGCCAAGACCCGCCACCCCATGACCGAGGTAATCGTGATTACTGCGCATTCTTCGGTCGACAGCGCCATCGAGGCAGTTCGCGGTGGTGCCTACGATTTCGTGGCTAAGCCATTCGAGCCGAGCGAACTCGCGGCAAGGGTGGCTCGGGCAGTGGAAAAGCACGCGCTCTCTTGCGAGAACGCACGGCTGCGAGCGCTGGTGGCCGAGCGCAACCAGCATCAGCCTCTTGGCCGAAGCGCGGCCATGCTCGCTGTATCTGATCTGGTTCGCCGCGCTGCGCCTTCGCGCTCCACCGTGCTGATAACCGGCGAAAGTGGGACGGGCAAGGAACGCGTAGCTCGGGCGATTCACGAGTACTCCGATCGAAGAAATGGGCCATTTTTGGTGGTCAACTGCGGGGCTTTGCCTGAACCCCTGATGGAAAGCGAGCTGTTCGGTCACGAAAAAGGAGCATTCACCGGGGCAACCAGTCGCCACTTGGGCCTGTTCCGCGAGGCGGAGGGTGGCACTCTGCTGCTGGATGAGGTGGGTGAACTGCCTCTCTCTCTTCAGGTAAAGCTTCTGAGAGTGCTGCAAGAGAAGCGGGTACGGGCTGTCGGAGCAACGCACGAAATCCCCATTGATGTGCGCCTGCTGGCCGCCACCAATCGTTCGATAGAATTGGACGTTTCTGAAGGACGATTTCGTCAAGACCTCTACTACCGCTTGAATGTGATCCGGGTTGAACTGCCGCCATTGCGTGAGCGTCGCGAAGACTTAGTGCAGCTCGTTGAGCAATTTATCCAGAAGTACGCCGCGGAAACGGGGAAAGAGATCGTAGGGCTTACGCCGGATGCACAACGCGCTCTGGATCGCTACGGATTCCCAGGGAACGTGCGGGAGCTAGAGAATATCATTGAGCGAGCCGTAGCGTTGTCGGGTGGGCGCACGATCGGCCTTGGCGACTTGCCGCCCCAGGTGAGTGGCTTGGCAGGTGCGCCCACGCCGAGTTTTGCAGAATTGCCACAAGAGGGCTGCGACTTGGAGTCAGTGCTGGGCGAACTGGAGCGTCGGCTCCTTCTCGCTGCGTTGGAGCGCACCGGGGGTGTCAGAAAGCACGCCGCGGCCCTACTTGGAGTGACGTTTCGTTCCATGCGCTATCGACTCAAGAAGCACGGTTTGGACGCCGACTCGCTGAGCGATGACGAAGGTTCTGGTGAGTTTGCCAATGGTAGCGAGACGCCACCACCTTCGCCGACGTCACCGCGCGGTTTCTCCGCCAACGGATAGGGCACGGGGACGAGGTTTCTTTGCGCTCGGCGTGTATAATGGACTTCATGCTCATTGCCAGTCGTGTCGGCGGTCGGGGATTCACACTGGTGGAGCTCATGACAGTGGTCAGCATCGTCGGGATCCTCTCGGCGCTGGCTGCCGCCCTCGTGAGTAAACATGTGAACGCGTCTCGCACCGGTGAGGCACTAGCCATCGTGCAGAGCATCAGGGCGGCCCAAGAGAGCTATCGGGCAGAAAATCGTCGATATTTGTCGGTTTCGAACGCAATCACCGACTATTATCCTGCGCAAAAGCCTGACGGACGAAAGCGGGCATTCTATCGCGGTGGGGGCGATGCGTTGGATGCTCGTTGGAACATCCTGCGTCCCGTGATCGCCGGACCAGTGCGTTTCGTCTATGCCACGGTGGCAGGAGATTCGGGGAGCGCTGTACCGGCGCTCAGCATCGCCAATGCTCCGACGTTTTCGACGCCGAGTGCCCCTTTCTACGTGATTCAGGCTGCCGGCGACATGGACGCCGATGGTGATCAATGTATGGTTGCGGCGACCAGCTTCACCTCGGAAACTTACGTCGAGAATGAGGGTGAGTAGGTTGCAGCGCGAGCGCCACACCTCGTGCAGTTGGGACCTCTAGTTTCGGAGCGTCGGCAGCCCTTAGCAGCGCACGAGCCCCTGCGGTGACAGTTTAGGGCCTGTCAATGCCGACGCAGTGACGAATTGCGTCACCGCGCACGAGCGGTGCCTTCGGGGCGTGCGCGCTTCTGCGTCTAGGGTCGGTTCTCTCACCCGAGCCAAGTTCGTCAAAAGAGCCAAGTTCTGGTCACTGCTGGTTGGAGCTTGCCCAAAGACGGGAAGATCCGGCAATGTTCCAAAGGCCCGTGGCCGTGGTCGCGGTGCTCGATGAACCTGGCACCTCAATTGCAGACCGTGTTGGCGATGTTCCGATTGAAGAACCGACAATCCAGAGGCTTCACGTTGGTGGAGACAATGGCCGTCGTGATCATCATCGGAGTTCTCGCGGCTCTGGCCGTCTACGGTGTGAGGCGATACGTGCTGACCGCCAAGTCTACCGAGGCGAGGCAAATGTTGCTTTCAATCAAAGCGGCAGAGGAAGCTTATCGAGACGAGACCTACGTGTACCGCAATGCAAGCGAACAAGGATTCGCCAGCGCGGCAAGCATGTATCCACAGATTTGCGTTGATGGTCAGGCCCCAGCGCGTCGTAAGTATGCCTGGGAGCAGCCAGATTGCGCTAGCGGCGCAGCGTGGCGTGAACTTGGCGTAACCACGACCAATCCGGTCCAATACGGCTACGCAGCTGCAGCAGTGGCTTCGGGCGGTCAGATGCCCACGCAAGGGATCGGCAGCTACAGCTGGGGCAGCGCGGCAAAGCCGACTGCGCCAGCGTTTGCGGTAATTGCCCGTGGAGACTTGAACGGCAACGGAACGTTGTCGTTGTTTCTCAGTTCGAATCTAACTGATGAGATCTACGTCGAGAACGAGGATGAGTGACTTCACTGGGATTTCAGTGAAGTAGACCGATTTGGGCTGCATCGGGTGCCGCAGCACCTCAACGCAGTAATGATTTGCGCAACAAGCAACCAAGGAGATCCACATGCTAGCAAGACTCAAGGGAAAGCGCGGCTTCACATTAGTTGAGTTGATGATCGTGGTCGCCATTATTGGCGTCCTCTCTGCACTCGCGATCTACGGCGTCAAGAAGTACGTCACCAACTCCAAGACGGCTGAAGCTCGCCAGATGTTGGGACGGATCACCAAGGATGCCTCCGCGGCTTACGCGAAGGAGCAAATGGCCGGTGCAGTGGTGGCGGCCGGCACGGCGTCCGATATCAGCCAGCGCCTTTGCCTATCTTCGACCAAGGTGCCAACCGCGACCACTAGCATCCAGGGCAGGAAGTATCAGTCAGCTGCGTCGGATTGGTCCGGCGATCAGCGTACAGGTTGGCAGTGCCTGAAGTTCGGGATCGAAGGCCCTCAGTACTACCAGTACCAGTACACGTCGGATGCCTCCTCAACTTCCGGTGGAACGAATTTCTCCGCAATCGCCTGGGGCGATCTAAACGGTGATACCACTTTGTCGAAGTTCCAAATGGATGGTCAGCTGCAGAATGGGCAAGTTGCAGTCTCCCCGACCGTGCAAGAGTCGGCTCCTGACGAATAGACGCGTATCCCATTACGGTTTCGGAAGCCCTGCGCGGTCTAGTGATCGGCAGGGCTTTCGGCCATTTGGTAATCAGAATTCTCGTTTTCTGGCCGGAAATAGCAGTCGCCGTGGCGTGGTACCAACCGTCCACACGCAGGCTCCACAGCCAGTGTGCCGCGTGCTAGGAATCGGACTGTGAGAAGCCTGAGCGCGATCGAAACAGTCTGTGTCATTGCCGTCGCCGGATCGGTGCTAGCAGCCACAGTACCTGCTTTCGTGCGCAACCTGCGAGCGTCACGTTTGTCGGAACCTGTCGAAGCACTGAATAAGCTAGCGTTGCACGCTACCCTCTACGCGGTGGGGCGACCAACTCAGCTCGCCTATCCCCCGAGCGCGCCGCTGACGCCTGCCAAAGTCCCTGCCGGCCAACGCGTCGTGGACCCGCCGGGTACATGGGATCATCCAACGTGGCGCGTGCTCGATTTCCGAATGCTTGAGCCACACGGATTCGCCTATGAATTCCAGAGCAATGGCGCAAAGAACGGCGCAAGCTTCGTTGCTCGCGGCCACGGTGATCTGGACGGTGACGGCGTGACGAGTACGTTTGAACTCGATGGTGAGAGACGCGATTCTGACGAACCCAAGGTTGGGGAACTGAGAGTCTATCGCGAGGTGGAATAGTGGGAGTAGCCGGGCACGTAGTGGGACGCTTGCGCACGCTCGGCGTTGCAGCGAGCGTTGCAGCCATTTTGGTCGTGCAGTGGTCGCGTCCGAAGCTCGTGCGATCCTTTGTTCGG
>JBLNFG010000982.1:0-2963 GCA_050263495.1 Myxococcales bacterium
TGCAGCGCGCTCGGCTCTCTCCTGCCAGCACGGGTCACTGATGGGTTCATCCCAGTTCATCGCGACCTCACAGTCTGCACACCGTGTCGAGACTTGGTCGACCGTTTGGTGCAAACAGAGAAGTAACACTTCGAAGTGTTGACCGAGTCGTCGACCGGGTCGTGTGTGGTTTGACACCGACCGTGTGACCTAGTCTTCAATATTACCGAGTGGCCCCTGGCCCCAATGCCTATAGACAATTCCCATTGGGGCCACCCTTTTGGGGCCACCTGAGCAGGCCAGGGACAGGCACTCCGTGCCCCTGTCCCGTCCTGGCTCCTGCGGGACGGCCCCTTTGACGGCCCCTGCCATTGGGGCCAGCTGTTTTCAGCTAGAAATGTGGCCCCTGGCCCCACGAGACTCGACGTTAGGGCCATCACTGCGCCACCTCCCAGGTCCCGGAGTCAGTCTTGGTAATGCGACCGTCTTCGACGAGCGCATCCCACACGGCCTCAATGCGACCCTTGTTGCCCTTCACCATGTCGCGGGCATTGCGACGGCTCTTGGCTTTCCCCGTCCTGACGTACTCAAGAACCCGAGTTTCGATCTCGTCGTCATCAACCTTGGGCACACCGCCGTGGTCACGTTCAACCGTGGGCAGGTCGCTCATGCTGTCGACGTGGTACTCGTGCAGGCGGCCGTTGTTCGACGCCATGGCGAACCATGTGCACGGTCCGAAGCGGCGCTTGCCTTGGACAGCCAGGATGAGAGAGTCGCCGTTGTCGAGGCGCGTAGGCCACTTGCAGAGCACCCACAGGGTGTCCGAGGCGTACTCGGCTTCGCCCGACTCCTTTGCAGCCGCTAGGACGGCTGAGGGATTCCCAACTAGCCGCACGCCTTTCTCGATGTAGAGCTTCGCAGCTTGCTCAACGTCGCTCAGCAGTGCGTAGTTCTGGCGCGCGGTGCTCGACACTGCGGTCATTGCGACGCCAGTTCGTCGAGCAACGCCCTGCAACCCATAGAAAACCGAGCCCACACGCTCGCGGGCCTCTTGCCCTTGCTGCTCGGTCCCGAGCAATTGGGCGAAGTCCACGACGACGTAGAGCGGTCCCTGAACCTGCTTGCGGTACCGCATGATCATGAACTCGAGGGCAGCCGGCGAGAATACTTGCGGTAGGCCATATTCGACTTTGATGGGCAACCTATCGAAGTCGCCTTTGGCGGCGCGTATCCTCGCGATGTCCGTTGGAGTTGCGCGACCATCCTCACATCGGGACCACGACACGCCAGAGTAGTCGCAGAGCAACCGGAGTGCGAACTGTGCCGGCGTGAGCTCCAATGTCAAAACCAAACACGCGACGCCTTCGCGCGCGGCATAGACGACCTTTTGGCTCACGAACTGGCTTTTTTGGGAACCAGTGAGGCCAACAACCGTCTCATTGGATCCGCACCAGATGCCGCCATTCGTCGCGGCTTGGTAGTCCGCGAACGGGACCGGGATCGGCTTCTCTGTACCAGATGCGCGCGCCTCGATGAGTGCGATAACTTCGTCGGACAGGTCCGCTACGCCCTGTAGTGGTTCGTCTGCTTTTACCGTGCTTTGACGAGCGTCCGCACTGTGGATGCTCGTTGGAGGCGCATCCGGTGCGTCGGCATCGTTAGGTACCCAATCGTCGTCGGAAGGTGGTGCCGCGACTGAACCCGTATCGAATACGGAATTGGCATGTTTTCTGCCTGATATCGATTCAATCGAGATCAGCTCCAACCCGAACCGCTCCCCTATGAGTCTGACCGCCTCACGTGGCTCGACTCCGCGCACCTTGGCCACGATGTCGACATTGCTTCGGAACCCCTGCTTGCCCTCACCACTGCAACGATCGTGGAGACACTTGAGTCCACCATCGCGACAGACCAGAGCTCCATGCTCGCCACAACCCGGGCAGGTTGCCATTTCACCGCGGTTTGACGGCTCATGCTCGATGCCCAACCAGTCCAACACCTCGACTGTGCTGACCGCGTTTGCGGCGTCGTAGGGGCGATCGGTACCACATCGGACAATGCCAGCGGGTTTGGCGCGGGGCTCGGACTTGGGCTCGCCGTAGCCTTCGGCAACAAGTGTGTCGTACAGGGTCAAATCAGGTCCCCTAGGCGGACGCGGGTGATGCTTCCGCAGCAAGAGAAAGTAGTGAGGCGATGCGGCCGCTCCGGCGTATCGATGCCCTTACGTTTCCATGTACCGGGGGCAGACATCAGCCGTGCGGGGTTCGCAACGGCGCCATCAATCTTCACACCATTGGTGCCATACTTGGATCCTAAGGCCTTTAGGAAGCGGGCAACTCCGAGCGTAGACGCGTTGGGCTCCGCCTCGGGTTCGAGTGCGACGAGCAGGTAGAAACCATTGCCAGAGCAGCCCAATCCGATCGCCTCACGGCCAACGATCGTGCTCAACCACTCACGCATGGAGTGCGCGACATCACATGCGGCGTTCAGTTGATCATCAGTCGAGGAAATCCCCTTCGGACGAATCGGGTCAACATCAACGAAGATTGCGCGCCGAGTGCCGATATCCTTGTCCGTGGCCCGGCCGTTGTTCGCGGGCTGCCACTGGTTGCGCGGATACCGATAGCCGAGGTCCGGATCCACTGGTCCGTTCACCAGCATGTAGCTGCCGCAGTAACCGCGAATTGAATCAGCCCGGCGCAACGCATCGACGTGAGCATCGGCGCCGACGCACTGGCAGACCCACGCTTTGCCGTTGACAAACGCGGTTAGCTCGACCAGTTCACCGTCGGAAATCCCGAGGAACCCACGCATCAGAGCCGTTGAGACCTCGAGCTCACCGCGGGAACCGATCGAGCTTTGCGGTCGCAGTGCGATGACGGGCGCGACGGTCATTCCTAGGACTCGACTCCCCAGCACTCGATCGGTGTCGGGTGGCGATCACTCTCACGGGGTTCGCCTGCGATCATTGAGAGTTCGATCGC
>JBLNFG010000983.1:0-6434 GCA_050263495.1 Myxococcales bacterium
GTGCTAATGCTCGACTTGAACGGATTCAAGCCCATCAACGACTCATATGGGCATGAGGCTGGTGACGAAATCTTGCGTCAGGTGGCTATTCGTTGCAAAAGAACGTTGCGCGCGACGGACACGATTGCCCGTCTTGGTGGGGACGAGTTCGTCGCTCTGCTGACGGATTTGAACCAACCCGAGGATGCCAAGGTGGCGATACAGCGCTTGGAGTCTGCCATTGTTCAGCCAATTCAGCGCGGGCAACGAGCACTCTCGGTCGGGGTAAGTATCGGGATGGGCATGTTCCCCGAACAAGGTGGCGACGTTGACGCGCTGATGAAAGTTGCTGACAGCGCCATGTACATAACCAAGCAAGGGGCTCGAGCCGCAGAGTCGACCACGATGCGGCAGGCTTCGCCGTTTGTACTCGGGACACGTGAACTGGTTGGGGCGCTTCCCCACGCGATCGAGAGAGAAGAACTAGAGCTCTTCTACCAGACGCTACATAAAGCAACGGATGGAAGTGTCGTGGGAGTCGAAGCCCTGCTGCGTTGGAATCACCCCGAGTATGGTACGATTGGCCCGCTCTCTTTCGTGCCGCTCGCGGAGCGCTCAGGGCTGATCATTCCCATCGGTAATTGGGTGCTTCGGCAGGCCTGCGCGCAAAACGAATCCTGGCAGAGCGCCGGAATTCTCCGGGTTCCGGTCGCCGTGAATGTGTCGATCAAGCAATTGATACACACCGAATTCGTCGCGACCGTGCGCTCGATCCTCGAACAGACTAGGCTCGAACCCGCATATCTGCAGGTAGAAATCTCCGAGGCCGCGGCGCTACAAGATATTCTAGCCGTAAAGACAGCACTCTTGGCTCTGAACACCATGGGCGTTCGGGTGGTGATTGATGACTTTGGCTCAGGGTACACCGAACTCTGCCGGCTGAGTGAACTCTCCGTGTATGCGATCAAGATCAATCAGTTCCTGATTCGCAACATGGCCGTCGAGCCCCGCGATCGAACGGCAGTTCGCGCCATCGTGTCGATGGCCAATGCGTTTGGGATTGATGCCATCGCCAAGGGCGTGGAAACCGAAGGGCAGCTCGAGCAGCTACGAAGTCTTGGCTACGAAGAGGCTCCGATTCCCACATGCGGAACAATCCAGGGCTTTGTGTTCAGCCGTCCCACAACGGCACGCGCATTGGGCGAGTCTTTGCGGGGAGAAATCGCGCTACTAGGTTGAAGTCAGCGCGCGCATTTCGGACTATCCACCACCACCGTCACCCCCTGGTTGCTCGGAACCATGCCATTCCAGAGCTGTGTCACCCCAGGTTGGCCCGTGAACACGTCAATGTGTTGGCCTTGCACGCGTAAGCCACGGTCTTGTGCCAGGAAGCAGCCGTCGTGTACGGACGTACGTGCGGCGTCGCGCGGAATCCCGTCGAACTCAGGGATGTAGAGCGGTGTTCCAAGCGGAATCACCGTGCTATCGACGGCGACGGTCAAGAGTGGCGTGATTGCGGTGCCGGAGGCACCTCGACCCCACGGAAATCTTGCGATGTCCAGCGCATCGAAACAGATTTTCTGCTGGGTGCGAGGGCAGACGTCCGCGCATTCGCAATCGCGACGATTGAAGCTAATTGGACTGCCGTTCGCGAGCAAGCCACTACCCTGGACGCATACGGCTTCGAAGAAGCCTCGCGCCACGTGAGCGATGGGTTTGCACTGGGCACCAAATAGTGTGACTGGTTCACCCGTAAACTCGCTCTCGGACGGGAAGTCGTAATAGGTGTTGCGAAACGTACCGAGCACTTTTCCTTCGAGTGCGCCGTGCGTTCGCGAACGCTGCGGTGCTTTGCCCTTGCCCGTCGCGGCAATTCGCGTCGGTGCCTCTTGATTCCACGTTTGTGTCGTTTGGTCGCTCCCGTCCAAGGACGTGGCGCCAATGACGCGACTGCCCCGCACTGATCTGCGGATCGCTATCCCTGTTTCGGAACCCGTCGATTGCGGTATCTCGCTCTCGTTCCACTCAGCGGTGTTGGTGCCCGGGCCCAACCCTTCGCGTACCCAAGCGGAACCGGTGGTGGCACACGCCGTGGTAGCCAGGCATAGCAGCAGTGTTGCGGTTCTCACCCAGCCGTGGTCCCGATCGCTGAGACCGCCCTGATCCGAAGCTCTGGTCTCTGTGGGTGGGCATGGCCCTCGTGCCGTTCCCGTGAACTCGGCGGGAGTCGTCTCGTTGACCTTCATCGCGAATCCTCGGTGTTCTGCCTGGATGTCGAATCGTGTTCGTGGACGAAGCAACGTGCCAGAAGTTGCCGGTGACCGCAAGCAACTCAGCGGGCTCCAAGCTACTGCCCACGGCGCGACTGCCCCTGCAATGGGCGCCCCATTTTTCGCATGCTGCGGACGCGCACCTGGGGAACAGGCCGTCAATCGGTGCTCAGTCGCGTGTGGTTTGACAGCAGGTCATTCGTTTGGTTCGCTGCGTTCCCATGAAGCGTCCAAGGGCACTGCCTGATAGAACTTGGGTTCGATGGTTCTGTTTCGTGCTGTTCTTCACGTTGTCGATTAGTGCTTTGGGTCTGGCCGGACCAAACAAGTCTTCTGCTCCGACGCCGACATCTGCGCAGCCACCCACTCCGCCGCCCGAGGAACCGGTGGAAGCGGGGTCCCCTCGGGCCATCCTCTCCGAGTACCTCGCACTTTGCAGCGAAGGACGTTATGCGGACGCCGCGCGCTACCTCGACCTTGCACCGACGCAAGCTGCCAAAGGGCCGTTACTCGCAAAGCGGCTCAAGGCGGTAATTGACCATTATGTATGGATCGATCTCGAAACTATTTCGCCGTTGACTCACGGCAATCCGAACGACGGATTGCCCGCGGCCTACGACGCCATTGCGGAAATTCCAGGTGCTTCGGGTAAGGCTGAACCGGTGAGGATCTTTCGGCGCGCGGCGATGGGTGGCACTCCGGACTGGGTAGTATCGCGCAACACGGTGGAGCATATCGATGCTTGGTACAGACGCTTGCCCCAGGTTTGGTTCCTGGAGAACCTCCCCGCGTGGTTGCTACAGCGCGGCGCACGCGAGCTGCTGATCTGGCAATGGATCGCTATCCCGCTGCTGTTCTGCAGCGCTTGGGCCATGGGAGCCCTGCTAGCCCAACTGACGCGTTGGCTGATCAAGAACGTGACCTCACGGACCTCGATTACCGCTAATGAGCAGATGCTGCGTCGCTTGCGTGGTCCGTTCACGCTGGTTTGGGCTCTCTCGCTCGTATATGTGGCCCTTCCCTGGCTTGGTCTGTACAAACCAGCGGACGAATTCACGCGCAGCTTGCTGCGCGGTGGTTACTACTTTACGTTCTTCTGGAGTGTTTCGCGCCTGATCGACGGCTGGGGAAAGGCCGTCGCCGAGTCCCCTTGGGCCAATCAGCGTTCCTCGGCTAAGGCCTTGGTCCCGATTGGCGTACGCTTGGCAAAGATCCTATTGTTGATCATTGCCGTGGTCGTGCTTATCACGGCAATGGGCTATCCCGCGGCAAGCATCGTGGCTGGGCTTGGGATCGGTGGTCTGGCTGTAGCCCTGGCAGCACAAAAGACAGTCGAGAACCTGTTCGGCGCCTTCACGCTCGGAGCCGACGAACCTTTTCGAGTGGGCGATTTCGTGAAGATCGAGGACTTCGTTGGCACGATTGAGTCGATTGGACTGCGCTCGACGCGTATTCGCACCCTTGATCGCACGCTGATCACCATCCCGAATGGTCGCCTGTCAGAACTTCGGATCGAGAATTTCGCCGCACGTGATCGGTTCCGGCTCGCCTGCGATTTGACGTTGACTTACGGCACCACCGCTGCGCAGCTGCGTGAAGTCATTGCGGGTTGCGAAAGCATTCTGCGTAAGCACCCCAAGGTTTGGAACGAAGGCATCACGGTCCGATTCAAGGAACTTGGCACCTGGGCGCTCGTGATCGAGGTGATGGCGTGGTTCGTTACTGAGGACTGGGCGGCATTTCAACTAGTACGTGAGCAGATTCTGCTCGACTTCGTCGCGGTGGTGGAGGGTGCTGGGACGAGCTTTGCTTTTCCGACCCAGACCATCGACCTTGGCTCGAACCCTCGAGAGCTCGGCGCCCCTCACGAAAAGAGTGCGGACTGTTCGAACGTTGCCAATCGCCAAAACGATGTGAAAGGAACAACGACGCGTGGCGCGTAAGGGACGAACGTTGCGCGAGGTGCGTCGACCAATCGCCGAGGTATTGCGAGTAGCAACGACGCGTGGCGCGTAAGGGACGAACGTTGCGCGCAGTGCGTCGACCATCGCCGAGGCATCGCGAGTAGCAACGACGCGTGGCGCGTAAGGGACGAACGTTGCGCGCGGTGAAGAGCGTTGCCCACCCGCCGTGGCGTGGCACCGCGGATGCCAAAGTTGGGCTGCGAAGCCTGATCGGTTGTGTGGCCTGGATCGGAACTGGTGATCGATTCTTTGCTTAGATGTATTAAGGAAGCATGAAAGCTTCCAGCGTCACCACCAGCGCACATCTCTTGCTGACAATGACTGCGCTGGCCTGTGGCGGTGGCAAGCCGAACGCCCTGGAGGGAGCAACGACCGTTGGTGGTGCGGGCGGTGCAGCGTCCGCGCTGGGCGGCGCAAGTAGCACCCAACCAGTTCCGATCCTCGGAGGGAATGCACCCATTTTCACGAGTGCCATTTCGGGCGGACCGTCCGTTGCTGGGGCTCCAGGGTTGGACCCGTGCTTTACGACCAGCTGCGGCGCAGGGCAGCGCTGCGTCTCCGCGGGGACGGCGGGTTCGTGTGTGGACGTCAGCTGCGCCGAACTAACCTGCAAAGAAACCGAAGAATGTCGGCCTGCAAATGGTGGCGGGAACGTATGCGTGAGCGTCGCGTGCAGCACGGATGCCGAATGTTCCGTCAATCAGTTCTGTACCGGAACGCGCTGCGCGGCTGACGTATGTACCCCGGAAAGCCGCACCTGCAATGGCTTGGCCTTGCAGGTGTGTGCATCGAATGGGAGCGGCCTCGTTAGCCCCTACAGCTGCGGAAGCCAAGCGTACTTCGAATCTTCGTGCGCCAGCACCGCGGGCGTATGCGGGTGCCAAGACGATTGGGATTGCCCGGCTCACACTGTCTGCGAGTCACGGGTATGCGAAGGCACAGGTGTCGCTCCCACCTGTACGTTGCCACCGATCGCTTTCGATAAGGCTCTACCGAAATCAGAGATGCATTGGGGGGGCCTCAGCCGCAGCAATCAAAGTGCTGTGGATGCAACGGGCGCCGTGTCGCCGTTTCAATGGTCGAACCAAGTCGCGTCTACCCCAATGGTGGCAAACCTCGACGATGACAACGGTGACGGCTTGATCGATGAACTCGATTTCCCCGAGATCCTCTTCATTTCGCATACCTTGTCGGAAGTGAACGTCAACGGCGTGGTGCGAGCCATTCATGGCGGCGGAACTGCCAAAGGCAAAGACTACTTCGCCACCTGTGGCGATCCTTCTACCAACGCTGGGGCTACGTGGCACGAGGGCGAACCTGTGATTCAGGATTGCGATCCCAACGCCGGAGACGCGACGAGCCAAGCAGCGGCCTTGGCGCGACCTGGCGGGATGGTCGCGGTGGGAGATCTCGAAGCCGACGGTCGTCCCGAGATCGTCGTTGCGCTTGAGACGGGTGGCTTCCTCTTGCTCGACAACCGCGGCTCAGTGCTTTTCCGTAGCCCGAACAATCTCTGGGAGAGCAACGCGGATCGCTGGAAGTATCCGGGTCCTGCGATCGTCAACCTAGACTGGACGGGTTTGGCAGAGATCGTGGTGGGCAATCGCGTCGTGGCCATGACCAAGAGCGCGGACGGCTTCGCGATTCAGAAGATCTACGTCGGTGACGCAGCCGAGGGCGTCCAACACCAAGTTGGAACACGCAATCTGCGACATAATGGGCCTGTGGTGTGTCCCGCCGATCTGATCACAACGCGACCGGGGATTGAAATAGTTGCAGGCACCACCCTGTACGGCTTACCTGCGGCCCCCGCAGCTGATTGCGGCGCAGTCGACAATCCGTGCGCGCTGGACGTCCTCTGGGACGCCAAGGCTGCGAATGGCACGGCGCTTTCAGAGGGTCAGCGCGAGGGGTTCTGCGCGGTTGCGGACGTCCTTGGTGCTGCGGCGGCAGAGCCGCCTGGACCGAGCAATCCGTTGGATGGCACCCCTGAAGTCATCGTGGTGGCGAATGGCTACCTGCTCGTCCTTGAATCAACGACGGGCAAACTGTTGCGCCAGATGAATCTTCAGGACGGTACGACCTCAACCTTCAACTGTGCCGAAGAACAGGTCAACTGTGTCAGTGGCGGAGCACCGAACGTCGACGATTTCGACGGCGACGGGTTTCCCGAGGTCGCGACTGCGATGCAGTACTTCTACCAGGTGGTGGACTTCCAAGC
>JBLNFG010000984.1:0-3094 GCA_050263495.1 Myxococcales bacterium
GACGGAGTTGGTGTTCGGTATAGAGGAACATTTCAACTAGAGCGCCGAGCGGCATAGTCCCCGCGCGGAAGCGACGAGACAATCAGGATTGAGCACGCGAGCGGGTGGGAGCAAGGTTTAGGTTCGGCTTCTTCCCGCTCGACGGCTGTTCGCTGAGTCCCTTTGCTTGACATCCGTTTTCGGCAGGGTCATCGAACGCTAGTGCATCGCGGACCACCCAGAAAGGTTTGCCCATGACCGAGTCAATTCTGCCGACCTCAACTTATGGGCGAGCTCTGTGTTCGGCTTGGTTTACGATGCTCTTGGGTACCGCTTGCGGTGGTCCGCAACGCGACGGGGACGCGACCGCAGCTGGCGGAGCAAGCAGCGGCGTGGGAGCCAAGGGTAGCGTCGAGAGTTCAATGGTTGGCGGCTCTGGTTCGCACACCGAGGGTTCGGGTGCGGGAGGGCAGGCGCCGGGCAGTTCTACGTCGAGCAGACGAAACTCATCCGCGCCTCCTGATCCATCCAAGGGCGGCAACACCTCGGAGCCCGCGACCACATCGGGAGACCAGGCCGCAGGCGGCGCAGCTACCAGCGGAACGGGTCGCCGCACGAACGGTGGAATGGGCGGCGCGGTCAAGAGCACGGTCACTGGCTCGGGCGGTACTAGGGTCGCCGCCGGTGGCACGACTGTGACGAGTGGAGGCGCGGGGCGATCGAGCTTGGCGAACCCCACGAGAGGGGGCGCCAGCAGCGGTGGTACGAACTCCGTGGATCCAGCGATTGCGCCATCGCAGTGCAACGGATACTGGGATTTTCAAGGTATCGCGGACAACAAAATCATCGATACCTCTGGACACAATTTGCCGCTGACGGTCAGCAACGCGTCCCTCGTCGAGGGGCCGCGCGGAAATTACCTCAGCCTGTCCGGCACGAATTCGGCGGCCAGCGCCGGAGCCGCGGTGATCGATACCACTGATAGCTTCTCGATCTCTGTCTGGGTGAAGTTGGATCAGCTGGGCTCGTACAGCACGATTGTCTCCCAAGACGGAAAGAGCATTAGCTCCTTCTACCTGCAGAAGCGCAATTCTGGGCGACTCAGCTTCGTTACCTTTCCGCAGGACAGCACTGAAGCTTCGGCGTGCGTTACTGAGGGTGCCATCCAGCCACGCGCCGGTGAGTGGTACCACGTTGTGGCGACACGGAATTCGAGCGCGAGTGAGCAGCGGCTCTATATCGACGGCATACTTTCCGGCGTGAGCAAGTGCGCTGGCGGCTTCTCGAGCGCCGGACCCCTAGTGGTCGGTCGGGGCCGATGGGACGGCGAGGTGGACTGGACCACTGGCGGCGTTGACGAATTATGTGTCGTCGATCGTGTGGTGACCCCCACCGAAGCCGTTGACCTTTACCATCAAGGGCGCCCGACAGGCGGAAATTACCTGTTCGCCTACTTCGCCGAGCAGGCCCAAGGGCGAGGTGACGGTTTGCGCCTCGCACAAAGCCACGATGCCCTGTATTGGGGCGCAATTGGTGGCGGCAAGGTCTTTTTGCCACCAACAGTCGGGGGCAAGTCCTTCCGTGATCCGCACGTCATGCGTGATCCGAAGGGTACCTACCACGTAGTGTGGACGACCTCTTGCGTGCCGTGGGCAGAGACAGGCTGCGTTCAAGACAAGGGTTTTGGTCACGCGCAATCGACGGATCTGGTGCACTTCAGTGAGCCCCAATACGTCAGCATTGACCTCAAAGTGGAACACGTGTGGGCGCCAGAAACCTTCTACGACTCCGAGAGTCAACAGTATATGGTTTACTGGTCGTCCCCGCTCGACACCTCGACGGCTGCCGATCCTCACAGCATCTACTACGTGTTGACCAAGGACTTCACCTCGTTTAGCAAGCCCGAGATCCTCTATACGCGTCCGGGCCGCAACTTCATTGATGCGACGATCATTGAACGGTCCGGTGCGTACCTCATGTTCGTCAAGGATGAGGCTGACGGCCAGAAGAACATCCGAGCGCTGACCTCGAGTACGCTCTATGGCGCGAGCGCCTGGAACACGGATCCTTCGACTCCCCTGACGGGCAATTATGGGGCGGAGGGGCCTTCCGCCCTGCTTGTCGGCGAGCAGATGTACCTGTTCTTCGACAAGTATGGCGATGGCAAGTACGGCGCCTTGAGTCCCAAGGGACTGACGAATCTCACAGCTCCCAGCTCTTGGCAGGACGTTTCTAGTTCCGTATTCTTCGCAGGCGTGCGCCATGGCACGCCGATCGAAGTGCCGTGGGATGTATATCGCGCCGTCGCGCTCAAGGCGGGTGAGTAGAAGTCACTCGTACATCTCACTCGTACATCCACCTTCCTTGCCTCCGCACATCACCGCGGAACTGCCAAAAGGAAGCCGTTGCGAGCCAAAGGGCGGTTCGATAGCGTGAGAAGGTCAGCGATCGTCTTCGATACGCTCTCCGAAGTGAGGCCGCGGACCACCCCATGCTCAAGCTACCGCAGACTGTGATCTTGATCCGGCTCGCGCGGGCCGCCGCGGTGTTCTTGCTGGCGCAGGAGGGTAGCGCTGCGGCGCAGTCACTACCGCTCTGTATTCCGGGTACGCCGTTTTGTGCGCGAGCCAATGGTAATACCGGGGTTCAGGTTCAGGGCGCGGCTCAGGGGCAAGCCGGGCCGGCGGGGGTGCAAGGAGCTGCAACGGGCAATGCCAACGCGAACGCGAACGCTACTGGGAACGCGACGGGTCACGTCACGGGCGACGTGAATGCCAATGCAACGGGGAATGCCACCGGCACGGCGAACGCAAACGCGACAGGGAACGCCCACGGTAACATGGGCGGTGAGGTGGACCAGCAATCCGACGGCTCGTCTACAACTTACCAGCATCGCCACTCGTACAAACCGATTCGCTTCGGGGCGGGGCTTGCGCTGTGTGGAACGGTGAAGGCCGGGGTTTATTCGGGATTCAAGGCAGGGCCGTGTTTTGCCGTTTCGTTTCGCACCGAACCGCTGATCTTCGAGATGGAAACCCAGCTATTGTTTGGCGGAACGCGTCACTCCATCGATTGGGTGTTCCCGATGTCCTTCGTGATCCCGCTCACGACGCAA
>JBLNFG010000985.1:0-4624 GCA_050263495.1 Myxococcales bacterium
AGAAGCGCCTTCGGGTATGCCGCACGCGCGCAACGCAGTTCTTTGTTGCGGTACACCAGGTACCCGGAAAGGGTTTGGATCGCTGTACGGTCCAAGTCTGCGCAAGTGAGAGGTCTACCCGTCACGAACTCCAGATCGAGCATTCCATCCGCAAAACCGAGTACCCTTGGACAATAACCAGACCGTTCCAGCGCTAGCGCCCTGGAATGCACCGTGCTGCCGTGCCTGGCGAACCCACAAAACCTACGTACGCGATCCCGCGCAAGGTGCAGGAACTTGATCCGTTCGTGCTGAGGCTGCACCGCTACGGTGGATAGGCTCGGAGGAAAGCTCTCGCGCCACCTACCGGCGGATACGTCAATGCAATCACTGGGTGAGTCGTCCAACAATGAACTCACGTCGAATCGCCCCACCACGCGCCGGTGCGTGCACCACACCCGTTCGGCCTCCGCGTTCACAAAATGGACCACGCCATCGTGACTGGGCAGTAGTACGATCGAGTCAGGATTGATGCCGAGCTGCTCCAGCTCCACCACGACACTCGACAGAGACGACCCGCTCAATCCCGGTCCTTCGTCCACAATCAAGTGCAGCCGATCACGGCCTGCTCGCAGTTCCTTACTTGTTCAGCCCCCAGGTGCGTGACCTCTCGGGTTTCCCTTCCGGGTTGAGGCACATCCGTTGCTCAGTGTGCCTCGGTGTAGCGGACTGCCTCGGCGCAGGGAAGAGTTCCTGTACTTGTGTTGCGTTGCGAGCGCCCAAACGATGAGGTACAAAGGTGCCGGAGTGAATTGTTGGCTCATCAATAACCGCGCCATGGCCAGATGGTCATTGGGGCTTCAGCGGAGGCAAGGGGCCACATTACCCAAATTTTGCACGCGGCGTCCGTCCGCATCATACGAGCCCACCCCTTCAGCTGGAGGAGTTGGCTGAGTTCTGCGGAAGTATGATTCGGCGATACGCGGCCTAGCGCGCCACCCGTAGTCGTGAGCGTAACGAAGGAGCGCCGCCAGGTGAGTGGAGCGAGCCGGACGCCTAACGAGTCAGCACTGGAGGTTCGAAACAGGGCTGAGACGCGCATTTGAATAAAAGCTGCACGCTCGCAAACGGGAAGCGAAAACAAGGTAGTACCTCGAGTTGCGCACGCGCACGGGCGGCGAAGGCGTGTCGCGGGAAACTACGGATACGAGCGTTAGTCAACGTCGGCACCGTCCGTGTCGACCGATTCGGAGGAAGTGTTATGAAATGTCGGATTTGGATGATCATCACCTCGGTTGCTGTGGCGGCTTGCGGTTCCGCGAGTCGCAGCGCCAATTTCCCTGAAGACGGCTCCAACCAGACGGGTGTCGGTGGTACCTCGGGCAAGCTAGACAACATGCCGCCGACCACGCCGCTCTCGGAGCCGAATGCGCTCCCCCCTGGCCCACCTACGGCGCTGTCGTCGAGCCCCGCCAGCCCAGCGAGCCCCGCCAGTCCCACGCCGCCCTAACCAAAAAAAGCGCCACCAGGTGCAGCCAGTAGTCATTTTTGACGGCGAGCAGACCGCGCTGGCGCGGGGGTTGGGGCTGCAAGTGGACGAAACCGTCGCGTAGGAGACCCGGAAACCTCCCGGACAACCTGGGTGCCGGGTTGCCTATGCATCTGCCATTGGAAGCGCCGGGCAAAAAGATTGCTGGCGGAGTGCGAGTGTGGTCAGTAAGAATCAACGTCCGATGCGTTCTCAGGAAGAAGAAGCACAATGAAAGTACTAGTAACTGGGGGTGCCGGCTACATCGGTAGCCATGCCGTGAGGCGCTTGGAGCAAGCGGGACATCAGGTAGTGGTGCTCGACAACTTGAGTCGCGGTCACCGCGCTAGTGTCCCCTCGCACGTCCCATTGTATCCCCTCGATTTGCGCGAGACATCGGCGGTTGCCACCTTACTCGGTGCGGAAGGGATTGAGTGCGTGATGCATTTCGCGGCACTCACCTATGTGGGTGAGTCCGTGGAGCAACCACTGCGCTACTATGACAACAACTCGTTTGGTACGGTGAGCCTTCTGTCCGCGATGCAACAAGTCGGTGTCGATCGCATCGTGTTCAGCTCGACCTGCGCCACGTACGGCGAGCCCACGGAGGTGCCTATCACGGAGCAGGAGAAGCAGTCGCCGATCAACCCTTACGGATGGTCCAAGCTGTTCGTCGAGCGAATGCTGACGGATCAGGTGTGTGCTCGTCCGTCCTTGGGTTTCGCCGCGCTTCGGTATTTCAACGTTGCTGGGTGCGCATCAGACGGTAGTTTGGGCGAACACCACGATCCCGAAACACACCTGATCCCTGTCGTTCTCCAGGCTGCGTTGGGGTTGCGTGAGAAGGTGAGTGTGTTCGGTAACGATTACCCAACACCAGATGGAACCTGCGTTCGCGATTACATCCATGTAGAAGACTTAGTAGACGCGCACATTCAGGTGATGCAGCAGCTGCATCCAGGTGATCGGCGCGCCTACAATCTCGGGATTGGGCGCGGCTACAGCGTCAACGAAGTGATCGAGGCCGCAAAGAAGGTCACAGGGCGAACGTTTCCCGTGGAATTCGGCCCGCGTCGCCCGGGGGATCCGCCCCAGCTGTTTGCCAGTCCGGCGAAGGCCAAGAATGAGTTGGGGTGGCACGCCAAGATCACCGACCTCGAGGCGATCATCGAGACGGCGTGGCGGTGGTTCAAGGAACACCCCCACGGCTATGCCAAGTGAAGGAACGTCGGCGACGAAAGCAGGCGGAGCGCCCCCCTATTCACGGCCGCCGAATGACTCCTTCACTGGCTCTGGTCACGAAAGCGTCCAGCTCTCTACCGGTTCTCTCTCGATACTGGCGCGTTAAGCGCGCGGTAATCTTACTTACTTGGGAGAACCGGACAAGGCTAACGGTACAGCCTCCGAAGCCACCACCGGTCATGCGGGAGCCGTACACTCCTCCAGACTCGCCGATTTCGCTCGCTGAATCGACCAACACGTCGAGTTCACGGCAGCTGACTTCATAGTCTTTGCGCAGCGACTCGTGGCTCTCGTACATGAGTCGACCAGCGTTGGGAAAGTCCGCGTTGCTGAGTGCATCCGCAAACTGCTGCACCCGGCTATTCTCGGTAATTACGTGCCTTGCTCGCTCTCGATACGGGCTCTCGAGTTCTGACGAGACTCTTGCCAGGTCATCCAAGCTAGCCTCGCGTAAGGTAGGAATTCCGAGCGAGCGCGCCGCGTATTCACACTCGGAGCGTCGCGTGCCATACGCGCTACTCCCGAGCGAATGACGCACGTTGCTGTTGCACACGAGCACTCCGACCTCCTCTGCGTGGAAGGGTACGAAGTCGACGTGCCGGGTGCGGCAGTCGATGAACAGCGCGTGATCACGCTTGGAGAACACGCTTGCCAGTTGGTCCATCAATCCACAAGGGACTGCCGCAAACTCGTGCTCCGCCGCTTGGCACAAAAGCGCCTTCTCCAATGGTTCGAGGACGCGGCCCGATACCTGTTCCAAAACCGTCGCTACTGCGACCTCGAGCGCTGCACTACTGGAAAGGCCGGCCCCCAGCGGTACGCTGCTGAGTATGACGAGGTCGATGCCAGGGAAGTCATAGCCTCGGCGCAAAAAGCCAGCCACGACACCACGCACGTAGTTTGCCCAGTTCGGCTCGCCGCGCGTGAGTTCGCCGGAGAGTGGGATCCGGATCGACTCACTCATCGAGCCACTGTATGCCGTAAGCTGGCGCCCTTGCGGTGCAACGGAAACCGCCACTGCAACATACCGCTCGATGGCCATGGGAAACACGAACCCGTCGTTGTAGTCAGTATGTTCGCCGATCAAGTTCACGCGGCCCGGAGCCGCAACGAGCAGTTCGGCTGTGCGCCCAATGCGCTCTTCGTGCAACCGTGCCGCCCGATCGAGCAGGCGCTGCTGGTCAGTTGCCTCGGCGACGGTGCTAGTTACTTGTTGCATGGAACAAGGGCAGTCTTGTCCTTCACGAGACGAGCGGCAAGCTGGGGCAATGGGTCCTGCGGATTCCCGCGGGCCACAAGGAGAAATATTCC
The DNA here is from genome assembly GCA_050263495.1 of Myxococcales bacterium. Classification (GTDB taxonomy): domain Bacteria; phylum Myxococcota_A; class Polyangia; order Polyangiales; family Polyangiaceae; genus FEN-1139. The sequence goes on from JBLNFG010000985.1 coordinate 4,061, forward strand.
GCAGCGCTATGGCGCCTGCGCTTGTGCAAGCATTGGGCTCTCGCTGCAGCAACGCTTTCGTGATTGCACCGTCCAAGACAACACAAAAACTCCCGCGCTCAGCGCACCGGTCACCCTGCCCCGTGGCAACCGTGCTTGTTGGGGCGAAAATCGTCACCGCGGATCAGGTCTGTATGAGGGACACGTACCAGAATCGGATCCACGATCGAAGTACCCGTTCTTTGTGTTTCGGATGAGCCGCGTAGCCCACAAAAAAAGCGCATCCGCCATCGCGCCCGTGTGTTGCACCGCTTTGGTGCACACAACACTCTACACCCAGCTGCACTAAAAGCTTTTGATGCTGCGGCATGGGCATCTAAGTACCTAGAACCGGCTGGAGTTGCAGGTTGCCAACAGCTGCTATGGTGGCTGGACGCAACACCGAACACGCCTCAAGGGCTGTTCAAAGCTACACAACGCCCCCTGCGTGAGGATGCAATAGCGCAAGGGCAACAATCACTATTCGAGGTGATGATGCGATCGTGTGATCTGGCCGCCGCCAGTCGAGCGGCAACGCCCGGCATT
>JBLNFG010000986.1:0-2947 GCA_050263495.1 Myxococcales bacterium
GGAAAGCTTCACTTCGTGCACCTTTCCACTCCCGGTCGCCCAAACCCGAATTCGCTGCGCGAATTCCTAGTACCCCTCACCTCGGTAGCACTCATCACTTCAAAAGATTCGGGGTACTAGCACGCCCAAACAATGTGAAGCGTTCCCGTCGCGTAGCCGTGAAGGTCCATACGCAACGCGGGACCGCCTTGCGCGCGTGATGCCCCTCTTGAGAGCACCGATGTCGAATTTTCTCATTCGACTGCACGCGTCGACGCCAAGCTGTCGTTTGTGCCCGCCGCTCGGTTCAAAGTCCGCCAAAAACGCGACTGCGGCGCTCGGAGTGACGAATCATACCGGCGCCGCAACGCTCCTGGTCCAGCTCGAGCGCAGTGCCACGCCCGAACCCAGAAGGGCTCCGTGCTACTTGAGGTTTGCGTCCATCCAGTTGAGTCGCGCGAGGATGAAGTCGTGCATGGCTTTGACCTGCTCCTCCCACGTGGGTGCCGTCGGACCGCCGTAGAACCCCGTAGTGGACAGAATGATGCTCGACACTGGCCACTTTGCGTAGTCTCGGACAATGGCGTTCTTGAGCGGTTTACTCAGCGTGTTGACTCGTTCTTCAATCGAGGCTGGGGACAATACCGTGCTGCGCAGTGCGGTGTAGCGCTCCTTCACCTTTGCTGCGAACCCTGGGTCACTCATCAGTGCCAAGTACCAGCCGTTGATGTCACGAAAACCATTGTAGCGCCATCCAGTATCAGACGTGGATTGCGGCGTTGGACTCTGAGCTCCAACGCCACCCAACGCAAAGTTATAGTCCCAAAGCGGCCCAGCCTTTAGCTTCTGGTCGCGATCCTTGAAGTAGTACGCACTCTTTGTGTATGCGTCTACGTTGAGCGTCAGCTCGCTAATTATGAAATAGGCGATGAATGTTTCTACGTCGATGAAGGATTCATAATCGCCAATTGGGCTCGCGTGCAGGCTGTCATGGAAATTTTGAATGTAGTTCGTTAGCCAAGTCTTCTGCTCCGCATTCAACGGGTCGGGTTCCACGACCTCCAGATCGAGCCAACAAGTCCCGGCCGGTTCCGTGGAGAAGCTGAAGGAGCCCATCTTCATCGTGCAGCCACTGGTTTCGGTGGGCGTTGTCATGTTGCTCCAATCGACGCCACCGCCACCCATGACCATGCCCGCGAGGGGATTGGAACCGGTACAGGTTAGTTTCGGCTCCTCCGCGGCCATTTGGTCGAATTTGAAGATGTAACCGCCGCTGATCTTCGCTGGGTCAGTGTCTGTCTCCTTGAGCGATTTCAGATTAGTGCGCACCTTGTTGTTCTTAATGGTTTCGGTGACCCAATAGATTCCACGGTACTGCGCGTCGCTAATTGGGCCTCCGGCGAGGTTGATATAATCCTCTGCAAACTCGTTGCGCGGCGCTTCCATGCCCATGTCTTTGCCCAACGAGAATGTGAATGGATTTCGAAGCAAGCTGCGATCGTAATAGGGTGGAATCAATGCCCAGTCGGAATCCGAAGGCATGCCCAGGATCGGGTAATCGAGATCCTTGTTGCTATTATCCCATAGCTCGAGCTTGTACGGCGTTTGGGCGAATGTTACCGATGACTGTCCACGTACGTGCATTCCAGCGCGCGCCGCGACGGTGGGAAGCGTCGTCATTGAGGCTACGCCATCTACCGGCTCCCAGATCATCACCGCTGCGTCCACGCTGACTGCCTTGTCACACGGCTGACCCTTGCTGTAGTCGTCGACGATCATGATCGGGATGTCGGAGGTGGCGTCGATGGTGCGCGCGATATAGATCGCGGTGCTCACGGAACCGTTCGGTTTGCCGTCAACGAACGCTTGGGCGCGAAGCTGCGTGGTCGCCGTCAACGTAACGTCACTCGAGAATAGCGTGGAGGAAGCGGTCGGAATGGTTCCGTCGACCGTATAGCGAATCTCCGCTCCAGCGATGCTCGCGCTCATTCCGATTTGAATCTGTTCCTTGAAGCTCTGGCTTGGCTTCGAGAACTCGACGTCGCCAATCAATGTTGCCGCAGGTTCGCTATCGGCAGCGCTGTTTCCGCCCGCGCCGCTCCCAGCTGTTCCCTTGGCGCTACCATCTTTTGCAGTGGTGCCTCCGACTGCGTTCTTCGTGCTGCTCGCTGCTGACGCACCTCCTTTGCCTCCGACTCCGCTCTTGGCAGTTGATTGGGTGCTGCTCGGCTTACCACCGGCAGCGGACCCACCGGCGTCCGAGTCTTCTCCGCCACTCGCCCTGGTTGTTGTGGTGGTCGAATTCGGTGAGCCACCACTGCCCAGAGACTGCTTTTGCTCACCGTTATCCGTCGTCTGGTTACAGGCCACGCACGCGGCGAAAACCGCTAGTGTCATGCAATCGCGAGCCGTCGTGGAGAGATTTCTACTGATCACGATAATTCTTCCTATTCCGCCGCCGATGCAGCGCGAAACGCGTCCTCTACTCACATCACCACCAGGACTGGCGGGTTCCGAAATTCGCCAAACCGGTAATTCCGACTGTGGCTACTTCCAAGAGCCGATCGAACAGATCTCAGTGCAGCGCACGGGAGTACTTTCCCCTCTGACTTTCCTCCCGAGCGTTCTGGCAGCAGTCTCATGGGAGGCACGGATTTTCTAGCTCAGTGAGATCCAAATGGCCAGTCGAAATCGAGGAAGGCCCCGTTGTTCATACGAGGTTAGTGCGGGGGCTTTCGCTGCCGGAATCACGACGCTCGAGGCTCCTGCTCGTTGTTGCTCGCAAGATTGGCTCCTCGGATTACAAATGTGAAGAATGTGCCCAACCGCTTCCAGATTGCATATCCGCAAACCATGTGTTGGCCTGAGCGTCTGACCAGCTGTCAGAAGTGTCGCCCGCTGGTTAACAGAATCTATTCCTTAATCTAGAACGCCGAACGGTCTGATACACACGAAAGCGCTGAACCGA
>JBLNFG010000987.1:0-13838 GCA_050263495.1 Myxococcales bacterium
TGGTTTGCGTTGTCGAACATCGCATTCGGACCAGTTCTTGGCTTGGGAGTCGCAGCTTCTTTCGATGCGCCAAAGGGCGATGATGAGCGAGTGTTCGCACTGTTCTACGGCGGTCTACGACTACTCTTCGACGTACCGGGCCGCTGAACACCGCGAATCAGTGGATCCCCGTCCCCGTACCTAGTCGCAGACACGTCGAACCGTCGACGATTCGACGTGTCCATACGTACTGAATACGGCCATTCGACGAAGATCCCACATGCCTCGACGATTCGACGTGCTCGGCCGTTGAACGCGCGGCGGCGTGTCCACACTTGCCGAACACGGCCATTGGACGAGGACGAGGACGAGGATTCGACGTACCTCGACGATTCGACGTGCTCGGCCGTTGAACGCGCGGCGGCGTGTCCACACTTGCCGAACACGGCCATTGGACGAGGACGAGGATTCGACGTATCTCGACGATTCGACGTGCCCGGCCGTTGAACGCGTCAATTCTTCGAGAGTCGACATTCCCATGTGCCGAACCCCTACGCTACGGGTCCCTAGTGGATGCACCGCGCACTCGCAAGCAACGTAAGCTCTGGCGCCTGCTGCAGCCACCGCGGCGTTGGATTTTCTGCGGTCATTGCGGGATGACTAACGCACTTCTTTTGGGCGGTGGTGCGGTCTAGGGGCCCTGTTCGATCCCTCGATTATCGTGGCGCACGTAGCGTGGAGAGCTCTATTCATTCGCCAGTCCCCACGGGTCGCCTGCACCTAATTCGATTCGCGAATTGCTAGTACCCCTCGTCTCAAAGACTCAGGGTACTAGTTCGGCCTCGTTCGTCGCTCGACTAGCCCTCCGCGGGGATGGTCACACCCAATGCCCGACGAAGCGCCATGTAGTCCTCACTCACGCTGAAAAGGAGCAATTCCCGTAATTTCTCGGGCGGCGTCAGATCTCCCGGCAGCGCTTGCTCTGATCCGATGATGCGCTTTGCGATCTCCAGATCGCCACACACCAACAGCCCAGCGCGTGCCCCAGTCAGCTCCACGCCTTGCATCCAACGTCTGATGTTCGCTTTGCTACCCTCATTCATCCACCGTTTAACAGCGGCAGCGAGCTGCTCAAACCGAACTGGTTCCAGATAGCGCCTGAGGGCCTGCGCGGAGACTTTCACGTTGTTCACAATCTCAGCCGGCAGCGGCGTATTGGGAGCGGCCAACATCACGCCAGCGAAGAACATCATCGTCAGCTCCGACTGAGTTTGGAACAGGTTTCTGATGTACGCCTCGGGCCTGTACGAAGCGAGATGCTTTGCACAGATGAAGGCTAGCTCTTGCGGCTGGAACCCAGAAAGGACCGTCTGTCCCGCAACAGACGCGGGTGGAACCGTAGCAACAGCCAGGATCGCGCCGGGCACATCGCTGCGTACGTACAGCTCTGGTAGTGGCAGACCCAAAACTTGCGCAGCCCACCCAAACGTCTTCGCAAACGTCACCGTCGATGTAGCGGGGTCTTGCTTGAATCTGGGGTCTAGCGACGGCAGCTTGCCAGCAGACTTCAGCTCAATGCTCTTGGCCTGCAACGCCGCCGGAACGATGGCAGCAAAGATCTGCGAGAGATGGTTGTTCGCATCGGCATGAAGCACGTGCTTCATCCACAGTTCTTCACTGATACGTCCGCGTACCGCGAGCATACCGTCCGGCTTGTAGTCGCTGTGGAACTGCTTCTCCTCGTCGTTTGCTTCGCCAAGGAAGGACATCGCCGCGGCGACGCACCATGCCTCATCGTAGGCGCGCTTATAGAGGAACAGGCGATACAGGCTCCTATACGTCTCGACTTTAAGCGGGTCGGTCTCCAACACCGCGCGCGTCTCGGCGATAGCTTCGTCCCATTGCTCGGTGCCCTCGTAGAGCTCAGCTAGGATCTGACGCTCGACCAGGTTGTCGGGTTTCGTCGCTGCAGCCATCTTGAACGCATCGATCGAATCTTGCAGTTGGCTCATACGGTCGCGGTAGACGAGCCCGAGTTGATGCCAGAGCTGGTGTTCTAGATCGGCATTCCCCTTGCCTGCGATCCGATGGATCATCTTGCGGTAAGACCGCTCGAGTTGTTTCCAGTTCTTCTCGTGGGTGAGAATCTTGTTGATGCGTTCAAACGCTTCTAGGTAGGACGGGTTCAGGTCCAAAGCTTCGTTGAAGAGTTCAACCGCACGATCCGGATCCTTGAGCTTGTCGCGATAGAGTTGAGCCTGGGTGAACACATAGCGAGCGCGATACTCAGGCCTCGTCTCGAGTTCCGCGATGCTATGTAGGCAGTCAACCATCTTCTGCCATTCGCCAGCCTGTTGGTAAAGCTGTAGCAGCTTGTGCAGAATGACGTGATCACTCGGTCTGATGTCCTGCGCCTCTTCGAGCGCGTCGATCGCTTTGGGCCAGTTCTTTTCCTTATCCGCCCAAACGTCTCCAATTTCCATCAACAGCGTCAGTCGATCCTCTGCCTCGTAGACGGCGTCGAGGATCTGCCGCTTGTATGCCGCAACCTGTTTCCAGTCGTTGTTCTTGGCATACATGTCCACCAAAGCGTCCAACGTTGGTCGGTGGTCGCCATTGAGGGCAAGTGCCTTTTCGAAGTTGTTGATGGCCTGTCGAGCTTGACCTTGCTCCCGCTTGATACAACCCAAGCGATAGTAAGTGTCGGTACGCAGCTCGACTTCGTCTTCGGCAAGTGCGGTCAGTACCTTCTGATAATTCGTCAGGGCACTTGCCCAGTCTCGCAGACGGAAAGCGACCTCCGCGATGCCACGTATCGTCTCTTGATCCGTCAGATCCAGTTGGTGCGCAGCCTGGTACGCCTTCAGTGCCTTTTCGTCATTTCCGAGCGCAGCATGCACTTGGCCCAGGACCTTCTGCAGCTTGTGTTGTTCGTGACGATCTTTGCCCTTGGCCTTTCTGACCAACATTTCAGCGAGAGGCTCCGCCTTCGCCCACTGTTCGGTACGTGCGTACTCCTCGACGAGTGGAAGAGCGGCCTCCTCGCAATCCTCGTCGCACTGCATCGCCAATTCATAGGCCTGCACAGCCAATTCATGCTGCCCATCGAGTTTCTCGTCGCGCAGCAAGCCGAGTTCAACGAGCAGTTTGGCTCGAGCACGGGCCGCCGGAGTATTCGCCTGCTCTTGATCGAGGTATCGAGCAGCCTTCTCCCAATCCATCTCCTCGAAGGCAATCGTGCGCAGTGCCGCCAGGGACGGCAGATGGGTTGGATCGAGATCCACCGCCATCTCGAGCCGTTCTTGGGCCTGGGCACGGTCTGACAGTTTCTCGTCCAGTGCCTTACCGATCCGGTAGTACATCTCGACGCGCTGCTTGCCGTCCGAGCTAAGCTCGGCAACGCGCGTCATCGCGTCGATGGAGCGAGCTGCATCGCCCTGCTTTTCGTAGAGTTTGGCGAGAGCTTCGAGCGCTTCGATGTGATTCTCATCGAGATCGACGATGTTCTGGTACGCATCAATGGCTCGATCGGTATCGCCAACTTCATCCGCGAACACCTGAGCGATGTAGCCAAACAACTCGATCTTTGTCGCTGGACTCGTCGCCTCGTTCACGTGCCGTTCATAGGTATTGATGAGATCTAGCCACTGCTTGAGCTTCCGGTAGCAGCGCTCGAGAGCAACATACGCCCGCTCAGAGGTGGGATCGATCTCCAGCACCGCCTCAAGCCTCTGTGCGGCTTGGTCCAGCTTGAAGAACTGATCCTCCAAGACCGTGGCCAACTTTAGAAGCACCTCGACGCGGTCGCGCTCCGTTTCCACGACGTCGAGCTGGCGTTCGAGCACGGTGACGAGATCACCCCAGTTCTGGGTGGCTTCGTCCACGCGTTCCAGTCCTCGCATCGCAGGAAGACTCGTTCCATCTAGCTCGAGAACGTCTCGGTACTGTTGACCAGCCTTCTCGAGCTCGCGCAGCGAAGTCTCGAACAGTTGCCCCATTCGTAGCTTATGTTTGGCAATGCTCTCCGAGTCAGTAAGAGCCCGCACCTTCGAACTCAGAATGTCCACTAACTGCGAGGCGTCGTTCTGGGCATCATAGATCCGCTCCAGAGCCTCGAGCGCTGGCAGGTATAGGGGATCCACTCCCAAGGCCTGACGATAGTAGTTAATGCCGGCATCCGTCTGCGACAGATTGCGCTCCAGCAACTCGCCCATGTCGACGAGGATGGCTTTTCTGTCTTCGTTCGACGCAACAACATCTAGCGCGCGTTGCAGCGTCTCACCGACCTTTTGCCAGGCGGCTGAGATCCGATGGATGGCCGCGATTTGGCGCAGCACCTGAACATTGTTCGGGTCAAGCTGCATGATTTGGGCGTAGTAAGGTTGCGCCCATTCCGGATGCTGGAGGTCCTGCCCGTACCACTTGGCAACGCGTAGACAGAGCTGAATCTTCTGCTTCGAGTCCGTCTCCGGCAGCCACGCGTTAGCGGTTTGCAGGAGTTCACCCCAGCGATTGGTCGCGTGCGCCATTCGCTCCAGAAACTTCACCGTTTCATCATCGCCGTAGTCCTCCGCAAACGCATTGACCAGGGCATCAAAGGCCTGATTCTGGTCGCCGAGCTTCTCGTCGAAGACTCGTGCAATGCGGCGCAGAAGATCGCTTTTCTCGCTGACTACCTCGCGGGTCTCCAGACGATTCAGATAGAGCTCGATCAACGCTTCCCAACGCTCACCAGCCGTATGCAATCGCTCTAGGCAATCAAACGCGTCCGAGTGCGTCGGCTCGATGCGCAGAATGGCTTCGTAAGCCGTTGTGGCGCGATCATACTCACCAACCTCTTTTCGCCACAGATCCGTTACCTCGAGTAGTTCGCGAATCTGCTCGTCGGCGCTCGGCAATGCATCGGCGCGCTGCATCTTCACGCCAATGACGTCAACCCAACGTTCCTCGGCGCGATAGATGCGTTCGAGCTCGTTCATCGCCTCGAAGTCGCGTGGATCAACCTCGAGCAGGTGCCTCCATGCTTCCGAGGACTCGTACGGCTGCTCAAGCGCAGTGCCGTACACTCTTCCGAGCTCGCGGTAGCACGCCACCATTTCTTCTGACTCGATGACGCTTCCCGCCCGTTCAATTAGCGCGTGCAGAGCATCGACCAACTCGCGCGGATCGTTACGTTTGCGCCAAATTGCGGCAATTTCCCGCAGAGCCGTCGCGTTGGCATAATCGATATCCAAAACTCGATGCCACGTCTCGAGGGCTTCATCGTCACGCCGCAGCTGCTCCGTGAAGAGCCGCGCACGGCGAGTCAGGATACTCACTCGTTCGTCATCGCTCTCGGCGATGTCGAAATGCCGCTCCAATACGTCGGTGAGTTCCGCCCATTGCCCTTGTTGCTGGTATAGGTCCGCCAGAGCCCAAAGCGCTTCCGCGTCCTCACCACGCAGGTCGAGCACACGTTTCCAACCTGAGATGGCGTCTTCGACGTTCCCTAAACGGTCGGCGGAGATTTTGGCAAGGCGAGCACGAATCTCGGCTTCTTCGACGTCTCCGACCGCGTTCTCTAGTTCGCGCTCATACACGGTCTTCAACGCCGTCCATTGCTCCGTCTCGGCGTAGATCCGTCCTAGGGCGTGGATCACCTCGGCATTGGCTGGGTCGAGTTCATCAAACACTTTGCGATAAGCACGAATCGCGTCCGGCTTCTGGCCGAGCTGCTCTTCGTAGACTTGGCCGAGACGCACGGACAGTTCAATTCGTTCGCTATCTTCGGTGCTGGCCGGTACTCGCTGCTCTAGGACGCCGGCAAGCTTTACCCACTCCTCCGTCGCCGAGTAGATCCGGTCCAAATTCGCCAGTGCTTCGGGTTCGCGCTCAACAACGGTTAGGACGTAGAGATACGTCTCTTCAGCGCGTTGAATATCGGCGAGCTCCTCTTCGTAGACGCGTGCCAGACGTTTGCCAATTGTGGCTTGCACGTCCGAACCCACGCCTTCCAGCCCGAGAACATCGGCGTAGGCATTGGCCAGTTCTTTCCAGCCTTCATCGATCATGGCGGCAAGGCGTTCAATTTCCTCGCCAGTTCTTTCGTCCAGCGGTTGCTCCTTGATCGCCCGAACGAACACCCCAAATGCCGTCACCGGATCCATCAGATGCTCTTCAGCATCCTCCGCAATTCGATAGTACATTTGCATCCGTTCATCCGGGGTCTCGGTGTGTCGAAGTTGCGCCTCATGGACGCGCATCAACTTCTCCCACTCGCCGTTTGCCTGGTAGAGCGGCTCGAGGATGCTGCCCACATCGACTTGCTTCACTTCCGTGGCGAACAGCTCCTCCAACGCCTGCAGCGTTTCCTGATGTTCTGGTGCGGCAGCGATCACGTCGCGGTACGCGTCGATAGCCTTATCGAGTTCGCCAAGTCGTGACTGATAGACTTGGCCCAATCGGAACTTCAGCTCCAAGATCTCATCGGGTGTCTCGCCCAGATCGGACTCCTTGGCGAGAACCTCGACCAGCTCACTCCAGCGCTCGGTCTGGGTGAATAGACGATCGAGCGCCTTCATCGCCGTCTGATTCGTCATGTCGACATCCAGCACGCGGCGATAACGCGCGATCGCGGAGTCGAGATTCTCGAGCTGCAGCTCGTACACCTGTGCAACCCGAAGCCCGAGCTCCACGAATCGCTCTGGTTCCTGAGCAAGCTTCTCGACCTCAGCATCGTATAGACTTGCCAGCGCACTCCAACGATCCGTCACGCTCGCAAGTCGCTCGAGAGAACCGAGCGACTGCTCATTCGTGCTGTCAACTTGCACGGCTCTGGCGAAGGTATCGAAGGCTAAACCGTGCTGACCGAGACTCTCTTCGTACAATGCCGCGATGCGGTGAAGTAGCTCTGACTTTGCATAGGGCTCCTCACAGTACGCCACCTGCACCTCGAGGACGCTGATCAAGTTCGGCCACTGCCCCGCTGCTTCGTACACTGGTTCTAGCACGCTAGCTGCGGCCAGCGGGGCCTTTTCTCCCGACTTGATCGCTTCCAACGCGTCAAGCGTTGGACGGTGATCATTCTGTACTTCCAAGATCTCACGATACAGCTCCACGGCACGTTCGACGTCCTCGAGACGTTTGTCGTAGATCTCGGCGATACGGTACTGGAAGCTTACGGATTCGGCTGGATCAGGGGATAATTCCGCTTCGTGCGTCAAGACACTGAGCAACTCCTGCCAGTTCTCCGCTGTCTGATACAGCACGTCCAGTCTGCCTAATGCTTCAAGATCGTCGGGATCGAGCTCCAAGACTTTCTGATACGTGTCGATTGCACGTGACACATCACCCAGTTCGCGCTCGTACACAGCCCCGACTTGGTAGTAGATGAGCTTCTTGTCTTCGGGATCGAGAACTAAGTCTGCTTTGCGCGAGTACACGCCAAGCAGCTCCTCCCAACGTGAGAGGCCGAGGTAGAGCCCAATCAGCGCATCAATGCTCCTCAAGTCCTCGGCATCTAGCTCAAGGACCTTCTGATACACGCCAATCGCGCTTTCTCGCTTCTCGAGCACTTCTTCTTCGATTCGCGCCGCCTCGTACAGGGCCGCCTTTTGGTCGTCAACTAGCTCCAGAATCTCGGCCTTGCGCTGCAGAATCAGCGACATGTCCGGGTAGCGACCCGTCGCCTGAAATAACGCCTGTAACGCCTCAGCGGCGCCCAGATTCATCGGATCAATGACCAATACCTTGCGATAAAGCTCAATGGCCTTCTCGATGTTCTGGACGTCGTTCTCGTATACGCGAGCAGCCGCAATCGTAAGCCGACTGGAGTGTTCCGGATCCTCCTGTCCCTCCGCCAATCTCTCGAAGACTTGAGCCAGGTCTTCCAGGCGTCCCGTCACTCTCGCGAGCCGATCCAGTGCCTGTTGCGTCCCTTCATTCTCAGAGTCGATGGAGAGCGCACGAGCCATCGTATCGAATGCAGCGTTGGCGTCGTTGGCCGCGTCCTCGTAAAGGCCGGCCACTTCCTGCAACAACTCTACCTTCCGTGCGGGTTCATCAGCGCGCCGCACTTGTACCTCGTGTACGCCTATCAACTTGCCGTAGTCGCCGGAGTCTCGGTAGAGTGGTTCGAGAATCTCAGCAATCTGGAGCTCGTAATCGCTATTGCTGCCAAGTCGCTCCAACGCGGACAGTGCTTCCGCGCTCTCCGCGTTTCGGTCGAGTACCTGACGGTATCCTTCGATTGCTGCTTCCGTCTCGCCCATCTCCCGTTCTCGTAACGCAGCAAGTCGAAGCATCAGTGCTAACTGTGCTTCATCAGAATCCGCCAGACTTAGCTGGATCTCGAGATTCTCCGCCAATTCCGCCCACATTCTCTGCCGTGTGAACAAGCCGTCCAACGCAGCAAGGGCTTGATGGCTACCGGGATCTATCGCCAGTACTTCGCGATAAGCGAGAATGGCCTCCGAGGGACGCTTAAGCTTCTCCTCATAGACTTGAGCCATTTGAGCATAGAGTCGCTCACTGTCTTCGGGGTCCTGAACCAACTCGATGCGACGGCGGTACACGCCGACGAGCTCTTCCCAATGCTCGGTGCCACGGTACAGGGCGTCCATCGCTTCCAACGCCTCAGTGTCCGACGAGTCGATTTCGAGCACTCGCTCGTAACACGTCGCGGCCTGATCCACGCGGCCGCGCTGTTCATGGATTGCTGCTAACCGCAGCCAGTAGTCCCTAGCGAGTGACGCATCGCTAACGCTCTTGGCAATCTCCAAATAGACATTCGCCAACTTGTCGAGGGCACCAGACTGCTCGACGTAACCTTCGAGCTCGATGCGAGTGTCAGCTTGCGAAGGGTCTTCGAGCAGAGCTTTTGACTGTGCCTCGACAGCTCGGTCCAGCTTTCCAATCCGTGTCGCGGCAGTAAGCGCCATCTTGCGCAGCAATTCCACGCGGCGCGCAGACTCGTCCGTCGTTAGGGCTAAAATCTCAAGCGTCGAAATGAGCTTATCCCACTCCTCTCGACTGTCATAGATCGCCTCGAGTATCCCAGCCGCCTCGGCGCGTACCGCCGGATTGGTCAACAGCCCTTCGAGCGCTTTTCGCGTGCCCTCGTGCTCTGGTTCGATGTAGAGGATTTCGCGGTAGTTGGCCAGCGCTTCGTCTTCCCCTTCGGGTTGAGCCAAGAGCACGCCAGCTAACCGGAACTTTAGGTCAACGAGAGTTCTCTCGTCCACATCGAGCTCGATCCGTCGCTTCAGCACTTCGGCGTAGCGGTCCCACGCTTGGGTACGCAGGAAGAGCCGGTCGAGCGCCGACAAAGCGAGACTGTCGGCAGGGTCTTCCGCTAGAACGCTTTCATACGTCTCGACGGCCGCATTGAGATTTCCGACCTGCTCTTCGTGCAGCTTCGCAATCTCATATAGTACGGCCTTTCTATCCTCCCCGTACTCGACGAGCTCCAGCTTCCGAGAATAGACGTCCAAAAGGTCTTCCCAGCGGCCACTCTGGCGATACAAAGACTCGAGAGCACCCAGCGCAACGGGATTGCTCGGGTCAATTTCGTAAACCTTTCTGTACTCCGCGAGCGCCTCATCCACCTGGTGGAGCTCCTCCACCAGGATGCGACCAAGGCGGAGGCGCAAGGCCGCTGCGCCGTCGCTATCACCAGCACTTTCCGCGTTGCCAATCGCAATGCGATAGGACCCGACCAAAGCATCCCAGCGGCCCACCACCTTCGCCGCCCGTTCGACATCGATCTGGCTATCTTCCTCCGTCGGCGAGAGATCGAACACGGCAAGCAATCGGGCGAATGCGCTTGGTTTGTCGTTGAGTTTGGACTCGTAGAGTCGCCCGACTTCTCGCAGAAGCTCCTTGCGCTCAAATGGTTCAGCGACGTGCTGGAGCTTCACTTCAATCACACCAGCAAGCCCTTTGAAGTTGTTGGCGTCCGAGTAAAGCGGAATCAGGCGCTCTGCTGCCGCCAAGTCGTTGGGATCGAGCGTCAGAATTTTCTCGTACGCTCGGGCAGCGCGGTCTGCCTTACCCTTCTGCGTTAACCACAGCTCGGCAATCTTCATCAACATGCCGATGCGTTGGGGCGCATCCTGCGTCTTCGCCTCGTTCGTTTCGAGGATCCGAATGAACTCGTCCCACTTACCGGATTCGGCGTAGAAAAACTCGAGATCATCCCAACGTCCGAGCGAGACGTAGCGTTTCTTTAGTTGCTCCTGGGCTCGTCTATCGTCGGGTACAAGTTCGAGTAATGCTCGATAAGCCTCGACCGCGCGAACATCGTCACTCAGACGATCACCGGCGATCTGCCCGAGTTTGTTGAGCACGTTGATGCGCTCCGCGCGATCCGTCGAGAGCTCTGCTAAACGTTCCAGTATGGTGGCGAGCTTCTCGAATTCACGGGAACGCTCGTACATCTGCGCCAGAACGCCCAATGCTTCGACATCGTTAGGGTCGCTTTCGAGCACCTGGTTCCAGAGATCAATGCAGACGTCCGGCTTCTTTACGCGCTCCGTTGCCAGCCGCGCGACATCCTTGAAGAGCGACGATCTCTCAGGTCCGGGCTCCACCTGCTTTGCCAACGAGACGTTGAGTGCGATCAGCTTCTCCCAATCGCGACGCTTCTCGTACATCTGTCGGAGGTAGTCGAGCGCCACAGCATTCGTCGGGTCACACTCGATCACCTTCTCGTAGACGCGGACCGCCTCTGCTTGGTTGGCGAACTTCGTCACGTACAGGTCGGCCGCGCGCAGGTAAGTGTCGAGCTTCTCCTCGTAATCGCCGAGTTCGTCTCCCAACTGAACCAGTGTCTTTACGACGTCATGGAACTTCTTCGCGTCCTCCTGTTGCTTCAGCTGAGCACGAAGCTCGGCAATCTTTGCTGGGTCTCCACCACCGGCGCTGGCGACTGCAGGTTCCGGGCGAACGGAGGCTGGACGAGCAGCGGCCGGCATCGCGGCGGGAGCGGAAGCGGGCACAGGTGCACCGGCGCTAATCGGCGTGGGAACAGAGACGGGAGCGAGCGGAGTAGAAAGCGGTGGAGGCGGGGCAGAAGACGGTGGGCGTTGTGGCGAAAACCCTGAATCCGCCAGCGGTGTGTGGTGAACAGGAGCAGACGCGGCCTTTGTTGTGACGGGCGCGCCCATTGCGCCGTGCTCAGCCTCGAACGCCCTCACCGTCGGCAAGTCTGGATAGGTTAGCTTAACTTGCCCGAGGTATCCCCTCGCCCTCGATACGTCGCCCACGTCCTTCCATGCAAATAGGCCAGCCAGCGTTAGTAGGCCCGATCGCACCATGGATTGCGCGCCGGCAGCACGCGCAATGTCGTCGACCATAGACAGTAATTCGGCGACGGTCTGTGGATTGCCCCCCGCTTGATCGCGGAGGTAGATGAAAACTGCAACTTGGCCAGGGTCGCGACTCAGCACGTCCTTGAAGAAGTGGGCAGCAACCTCGGGATTTTGGTGCCTGAGTGCCCAGCGCGTTCCAAAATGGCGCAAGGCCCTGACACGTTCCTGCTCCTGGGAGCACGCGGCAACGATCGATTGTTGAAGCTGAAGAATGACGTCCGTGCGCTGCTTCTGTACGAGTAGATTCTCGAGCAGAGTTGCCGTAGCAGAGTTGCTGTAGTCAGCCGAATACGCTTGGGTCAGGATGCTTTCGGCCTCCTCCTCCGCGAATCGACGAGCAATCCGCGCGGCGCGCAAGAACGCGCGGCCCTTGCCGGAAACTGATGTATCGGCGTGAGCGGTCCGCAACAGGTGAGCGATGCGTTCCTGCCATGTATCCTGTGTTACCGACAGATCCGCGATCAGTTCGCTCAGTTCAGGTGATGCAACGAACTCGAAAGACCGAGCATAGGAATGTTGCGCACGATCAAACTGGTCCTGGTCATAGAGCACATCACCCAGCTGGTACGTAAGCGAGGCCGCCACACTGGCATCCGTCGTGCTCTTCAGCTGCAGCTCGAGCAGCTTCTGGACCATATTCAGCTTGCCGATTTCCCAATAGATTGATCGGGCGTCAACCAGAGCTTCGACCAGCGCGGGGTTCAGCTTATATGCGTCCTGAAAGTGCTTCAGTGCTCGCACGCCTTGAACAAACCCCGAGTTGAGCGCTCTTCCCAACCGAAGATGGACGGACGCTTTCTGCGCGTTATCGGTCGCAGCAGCTAACCCCTCCTCTAAGGCTGCGATGAGCCCGTACCAGTCATGTTGGCTTTCCAGTTGATTCAGACGCTGCTCTAGGTCCATGCTTCCTCAGCCGAAGCGTCGATGTCCGCCAGCAAGGGTTTGCTGGGCTAGTCCCACCGCACGCCGAAACGGTTCTGCTCGCTCAATTCTCGTTGCGTTCTCGCTACCTGTGCAGGCGGGACCTGTCGGGTCCCGCCCAACTCTAGTGTCATCTCGTGCGTCAGCGGCCCACAGTGATCCTTCAATCAGGCGTTCCGCCAAGCTTCTGGATGAGACTCTGAGAGGTCTCGCACTGCTCCTTGAACTTCTGCCCCTGTGCACCGCGGCAAACGCGCTTGGTAAACATGTTGAGCAGGCGTACCGCCTTCTCTTTCTGCGGCGGATCCATCACAGCATACGTGCTACCAAGATTGAACGTAACCTCTGGATGCTTGTCCCCTGCAACTTCTTGGGCCCGCTCCATCGCGGCAACCATAGCCGGCTTGTCTCCCTTGGCCTGGGCAACCTGGAACAGCAAGACGTACATCCCGTAGAGGTGGCTCGCGGAATCCTCCGTCGGCTTGATCAGACTCGTTCCAGTCTGAAGCACTGCCTCCGCCTCTTTGTAGTAGCGAAGATTGACGTAGAGCTCACCCAAGGGTGGGTAGAACATCGCGTGTGAGGTCGGATCGTGTTCAATGGCTTTGGTGTAGTTGGCCAACGCCTCTTGGTCATTGAGCGTCCAAAGATTCGCCTGCCCGAGGAAGAAATAGCACTCCGCAAAATTGGCATCCTTCTCAACGCACTTCTTCAACGGCTCTTTCGCCTCATTGTATGCATCGGGATTGCCCGCTTCCGCTTGCTTGATGAGTGCAAATCCGCGCTTGAACCAGTAGTCGGCAAAGTCAGGCGCGATCTGCACAGCTCGCGCCATGGTGGACGCCATCTTGTCCCAGTCTTCCTTCTTCTCATAGGCGTTACCCAGCTTCCGCAGGATGCGGTGGTTGGTGGGATCAAGCTGAACCGCCTCCTCGTACTTCTGGATTGCGCCTTCGACGTTGACCTTAACGGCCTGGTCACCTTCATTGGCGCGGTTGACGGCTTCGATGTGATCACGACTGCACCCGCCAAGGGCGAGCACCGACACTAGGGTCAGTAATGAACAGGCTGTCTTGGAAACGCTGCGGAGATTCATCTCGAACTCACCCTTCTCTGCGTTGATCCGTGGGCTGAGCATGCCAGTTGATGGTTTGAAGAGGACTTCCTAATGGCTCTTCCCGTACAGCGGCACGCGAAGAGTCCCCGGATTCGCCCCCTTTGCTGCGGCGGTCATCTCTGAACGTTCAGCTGGAACGAGCGGGGCTTCGAGCATAGGCTGAGCGCCTCGGGAAAGTAAAGCGCTACGGTAACAAAACCACCGCAAAATCCGCCAATATTCGGGTAGCGGCGCTCACTGGGACAGTTCAGCCCGCACGAAAAAATGTGTCAGGTCCGGTACTTCCAAAGGCCGGGCGGACGCGCCTGGCTTGGAGCTTCGGACGTATCGATGGACACCACACCATTACCCACCTGTGCTACCGGCAACACAGTACATGTCCACGGGGGTCAGAGTCGTCCCGCTGTGCGTCAGCGATTGCAGCATGACCACCCCATCACCCAAGGGCGACATGGTACTTCCTTGTTGCCTAA
>JBLNFG010000988.1:0-4538 GCA_050263495.1 Myxococcales bacterium
GGGCAATTCGGTCCTGGTAGGTCATTAGTTTCTTGCGCGGCCAGTTTACGCCGGCCCAGTGCTGCTGGTCCAACGCTCCAACAGGCAATGCGCCAGTGCAGCGGTAGCCACGTTCCTTACTGTCTGGCGGGGGCACGGGAGCGCTCGCACAAATCGGCCCAGCAGTCTCAATGGAAGCCGTGTCCTATTCACCCGAACCGCAGCCCGCCTCAGCGGGAACACTCGACTCGTCGCCTCACGTCCGATGTTGCCCGGTACCGAGCATTAAGGGGTGCATGGTTCACTCAAAGAAATCTCTGAGTTTCGCAATGGACGCCTGCTTGGGACGTGGAAGCTCACCAGACAATGTGCCGAGGCACTTCAGAAACTCCTCGGGCCACTCGTTGAGAGGTTCCAGGACGATACGGTGGCCGATGCGCCGCACGAGGACTTCTCGTTGACCTCGGGGAAATCTGCACTCAGCGGGAAGGCGGACGGCTTGACTGCCGCCGTTCTGGAATAATTTTGCTCGGATTGCCTTCATGCGTGAACGATATACAAGACACGCAGACATATCGGCAACCCGCTGGGCATGCTGATCGACGAAGCCACAGGCGCATTTCGGATTGACCCACAGCAGTTCAGTCTCCTCTTGCCCACGGATGTGGGCCATACCCGCTGTGCCGCTTCGCCACAAAACTCGGCAAAGCCGCACCAACAGGGGTTGGAGCAAACCGAGCCAACCACCCCCTGACGGATCTGCGTGATGCTATACCTCTGAAATGCCAATCACCGCCGAGCAGGTTCTGGTCCAACTGCGAGCACTCACGCCCGCAGAGCGCCTGTACGTCGTTGAAAGGATCGTCCATGAGCTGGCGTCGGAGATAGCTTCGCCGGCGATTACGATGATCGCCGACCCAATCTGGCGGGGCGAGGATGACGCCGAGTACGAGGCATTCCAGGTTGGCATTCAGCGACTTCGACAGGACGACCTTTGGCGAACAGGTGACGTAGGGAACACGCGCCCCGATGGCTAATCGAGGCAGCGCGATAACGACTCTGAGCCGCCCAACGCTCCGCCTTAACGGCACACAGCGCGACACACCAAAGGGGTCAACGCCCTAATCGACATCGAGCATCAGTCGCGCAATCCCGCGATTTTGTTGGGTCGTCCCAGGAACGGGCCCGTCGACGTTGCTCGGGGAAAGCAGCGCGACGCATTGTCGACTCTGTTAGCCTGTGGCTGTGCTTGAAGCAGTCAAGACACCTGACCACGTCGTGAGCCGCACCCTTGCTGACGAGGTGAAGCGGAAGGTGCGTGAGCGTGGACTCTTGTTGTGGCTCGACGCAGAGCGGCAGTATTGCGATTTGGTCGATGCGCTTGAGACGGGTGCCTACGATTTTGCGTACCCGGTAGTGGCGTATCGCGGCAGCTACCTTGAACTGATGTTTGCACTCGAGGGTTACGGCAACAGCGATCGCCCCGAACACGTGTTGGTGCACCTGCCCGGTTTGAACAAGGAAACCGTCAAAGAAACCCCTGTCTTCGAGCTCTACAAAGCAGGGATCTCCTTCGAGAAGAACCTGAATACGCTCATCCGTGAGGCCGCGCGGGGCTTCGCGACGCCGGAAGAGGTCGACGCCGCGCTACGCGAATCCGGATTGACCCTGAGCACCGCCGACCAATGGCTGCAAGGGCTCCAGGAGCAACCGCGGGATCGTCTGGCACTGCTCCTGAACACCTTGGGTCTCGACGACGTGGTACTCGGCCTGATCGCGGAAGATCGGCGTTTGTGCGACGAACTATCCAAAAACGCTGAAACGTTCTTGGTCTACTTGGAGAAGGCACTCGGTTTGAATGCAGCCTGGCGGCGCTTCCGCATCGGCACGGCAGAGCTCAATCGGAGCAGAATGGCCAGCCTCGTCGCCAGCTGGCTCATGTGCGTGGAGTTCGTGCACGACTTGCGGGAAGCACCGAGCACCGCGGAGTTGTTGGTGCTGACGAAGCTTGGGCCATACGCCAAGGAATGTTGCCGAGTCGCCGCGCTAGTACGTGATCGCCATCCTGAGGTGTACGAGAGCCTCGCCAACGAGACGCAGGACTATCTGACCGAAGAACGCACCAGCCATCACGCGGGTGCCCTCGGTTCGATCGACACCTTCCGCTTCGAAGAGGCAACCACCCGCAGGGCGGCGCTTGCGGCGCTCAAGCGCGCTGAGTGGGATCTGGCCGCTTCCTTTGCCGAGGAGCGCACGCCCGAGGGGTGTTTCTGGGTGAAACGCTCGCCGCCGCTGAAAAACGCCTGGGAGCTCATCCGACTCGCGGCGGCCACGGGACGCGCGCTCGCCGCCACCGAGAAATCCCTGGACCGTTGTAGCTCGTTGGAGGAAGCGACGGAGCGTTACGCGGACAAGTTAGCGCTCGTCGATCGGAAGCATCGCGAGTTCGAGCAACGCGCCCATGCCCTGCTGTCCTCCGATCTCGAGGACTATGAAGCCTTGTTGGATGTTCGTGGGTCAGTGCGTCGCGCCTACCGAACTTGGGCGAACGACACGAATCGTAGGTTCTGCGCTCTGTGTGCGAATCGCGGCGCGCTTCCGGAACCTGGCTTGCGTCAGCGCACCGTTTACGAACAGGTGGTCCATCCCCTTCTGGAACAGGGGCGACGCGTCGCGTTCCTGATGGTAGACGCTTTGCGCTTCGAGATGGCTCAGGGGTTCGCGCTCGATCTCAAGCGCGAGAAGTACCATGTCAGCTTGAACCCACGGCTCGCCGAGCTGCCCACCGATACGGTGATCGGCATGAACGCGTTGGCGCCGGTACAGCGTAACGCTCGCCTCCGCCCCGTGATCAAGGGGGGCGACTTTGCTGGATTTGCCGTCGGGGAGACGACGGTATTCGATCCCACGACGCGGATCCGCGTGATGAGTCAGCGCAGCGTGACGGGGACAGCCGAGGACATCGAGCTCGAGGAGTTCCAAGATCTCAGCCTGGCCCAACTCAAACGCCGATTGAGTGGCAAGCCGCCGCTGCTGATCGTGCGTAGCCGAGAACTCGATACGGCGGGCGAGCATGGCTTCCACCTAGGAACGTTCGAACAAACCCTAGCGCTCTTGAGATCGGCCATCTCACTCTTATCGCAAGCTGGAGTGGAACACTTCGTGGTTTGCTCGGATCACGGGTTTCTGCTGCAGGATGCCACCACCGAAAACGTGCCGTTCGGCACCGGCAAGCACGCCGTCAAGCGTCGGCATGCACTGCTAACACAGCCATCCGGCATGCCCGACGCCCTTGAAATCAAGCTTTCGAGTTTGGAGTACGATGTCCCCGGCGATGGCTACTTGGTGTTTCGACCCGACACGGCGCTCTGGCAAACGCAAAGCACGGTGGCTCCCTTCGCTCACGGTGGGAATAGTCTGCAGGAACGCGTGATTCCAGTGCTCTGCATCGAGCGCCCTGGGGCTCGGGGCAAAACGATCGCCAAATACGAGATTGTCGCCCATGCCGAGCCAGCGCACCTAGGGAGGCAGCGTTTGCGCCTGGCCGTGCGCCTCCAGAACCAACAGAGCGGGGTGTTGGGGTTTGCCGCGCCGAAGCATATCAGTCTGGCGCTGCGCGTTCCGGGGCGATCCGATGTCACGGTGAGTCTCTTGAACGCGGGTCCACCCGCAAGTCTCGTCGAGGGTCGGCTCCAACTGCCCCCCAATCGAGATGAAGCCGTCGTGGAGTTTGAGCTCGAGGGGGAGTTCGACGAAAAAGTGCGCGTGGAACTCTTCCATCCCGACGCCATCGAGGACGTCACCGCGAAGGTGGTTGACGGCTTCTTCGACGTGGCTCGCAACCGACGCCTAGGGAAGGCACGCACGGGTGATAGCAACGGTCCAGCCTATCCCTCGGCTGTACCAGATGCCACGCAATCCACGACCGAGCGGTTCACCTCCACCAGGCCCAGCTCCAGTCGACGTCCCTCGAACCAACCTGTCGCGCCTGCGCAGGATTGGAGGCAGTTGATCGAGGACGAGGGTTACCGGCGCGTGCTCCGGATCATTGAGGAACGTCGCAGCATCAATGAGGAAGAGATGCAACAGGTGCTCGGCAGCCCGCGCCGAGTGCGCGCGTTCTCCCGACAATACGACGAGCTACTCAAACTGATCTCGTTCGAGATCGAGATGCGCACGGTGAATGGCATGAAGACTTACGTGAGGAAGGACTGACGGATGGCAATCCCCGAGGCAAAGCAGATCTTCCAATGCCTGCGCAACGGCACCGTACCCTCGCGGGGACTCGACGCGTTCGCGGTCGGGATCGAACGGCATCGCAATGAGCTCAAGCGCCTATTGAACGAGGTAAAGGGTGGCTCCGGCGACGTGAAGTTCCTGCGTGGCGGTTACGGCTGCGGGAAGACGTTCATGGCCAATTTGATGGTGCAAGACGCGCAGCGGGAGCGGTTTGCGACCAGTTTTGTCGTAGTGTCGGACAATGATCTCCACTTCCACAAGTTCGATGAACTCTATCGCAAGGTGGTCAGTGGTCTGAGCACGCCCGCGTGCGCTCAAGG
>JBLNFG010000989.1:0-4894 GCA_050263495.1 Myxococcales bacterium
TGGATCCTCGACCACTTCGTCGAAGTAGAGGCGACCCAGCAGCGCTATGACAAGGCGGCGCCGCGGTAAGGTTTTCTGCACTCATTCGAATCAAGGGGTGGGTTGCCGGCAACGGCTGACATAGTACTCGCTTCCGGGAGGCCATGCGATGCAGTCGATGCGTGTCTCGTTGCCGTAGATGTCCAGTATTCCGCCGCCTGTCACGAGGCCCTGATCCCACTGATAATGCGCCTCCAAGTCGACGTTCGCGAGCTCGCCATCGGCCAGGTTGAGCCCTGAGAATACGCCGAGTTCCTTGACCTCCGTGGCTGACAGCGAGTCCCATTGTCGGTAGATAGCCAGACTGCTCGGAGCACCGGTGACCCCAATCATCTCCAACTCATGCGAGGCCGCGAACGTGGCGTCCAAGCGGCTATCGGTGCTCCGTAAATGTGTCGGCAAGTCGATCAAGAATCTGGGATTACCGAAATGGTCATGCAGACACGTTGTTACTGGCACTGGCGCGTCTGCCGTGGTGAACAACTCCGTGGTGGTCCCGTCGACCCATCGTGCGCCGGCTTGCGCGGGCAATGCAGCGATCGCAGCTGCTAAAGCCGACTGCGGCGACTGCCCTCCGAGCCACGGGTGGGGGGTCTCCGCATCGACGGGAAAGCCCCACCCACCGCAGACGTCGGCGGGGAACGAGCCTAGAAGCAAGCTTTCATAACGCGTGCTGGGAAGCACCATTGCAGCTTGCACCGTGTCAGCGCTCATGGGCCCGTCGAGAAAGTAAACGAGCGACGCGGTCAAGTTGCCGTGCCATCCCGTGGGATAGTTGGTGAGTGTGAGCTCGAGATCGCCCACATGCGGGTACGTTTGATCCGTTTGGATGGGAGGGTTACCCTCGACTTCCGCCAAGTCGGCGCGTGCCCTCATCCGCCAGACCAAGTCGCCCTGCGCCTTGTCCAACCAGCCGCGCAAGCTTGCCGCAACTGCGCCGTCAGTCGTCGTGAGGTCTGCCGTGACAGGGATCTTCACCTTGTTGCGGCAGGCGTTACTCGCCTCGACTCCAATCGATTCGTACGATGCGGTTTCAAGACGGAATGCGATGTGAAGGGAAGTGTCCGCACGCGCTTCAGCCCCTGTGAAGAGTGGGTTCCAGCGAAAGGTCGTCACCAACGGCTCCGTTACCGCCGCGATCGCGGCTTCGACCTGGTACTCGTCGAGGATCGACGGAGATGCCGGCTCGACGGTTTCGCGGCAGTTCTCTTGCCCGCCGCCAAAGTCCGTCGTCTCTCCCCCGGTTTGCGGCGTGCAGGTAGGACAGAGCCGTCCGCCAGGTGACGCCTCATCGGCACATGCCATTACCGCGACGGACAGACCAAAACACAGCCCAATGCGCTCGAGGTTCATGCTGCTCTGAATCCCACGCTGGGTGATCCTGGGCAAGCCGCGATACGCACATCGCTGTGCCCAAACGGTGGCTGCATGTGCTATTCGTGCACAATGGCGTCGCGTTATCGAGGACTTGGCGAGCACGGAAGCCCGAGCGCCTCCGTGCCCTTGGGGAACGCTGACAAGATTGCGGCCGAGCTGGTTCGCGCACTGCGGGGTCGCCGATCGCGGATCGAATTCAGTCGGCGTCTGGGTTACCGCAGCAACATCGTGCGTCGGTGGGAGGCTGGAGAATGCTGGCCAACGGCTTCCGATTTTCTGCAAGCCTGCGTGCGCGTCCGCCCCCGCACCAACGAGATCTTCACGCTCTTCTTTCAACGCGCGCCAGACTGGTGGGATCCCGCGGTTGGCTTCTCCGTCGACGTGATTGCGGCCTTCTTGCGCGAGCTAAGAGGAAAGACCGCAATTGGTGCACTCTCCGAGCAAACCGGCTTCAATCGATTCAGCGTTAGTCGCTGGTTGACGGGTAAGGCGCAACCGCGTCTTCCGGAGTTCCTGCGCTTAGTCGAAGTAACCAGCCGCCGCATGCTCGACTTCATTGCGGGCATCGTCGAGCCCGCGCAACTGCCAAGTGCGGCTGGGTATTGGCAACGCTTGAAGGCCGCGCGGGAAGCAGCGTACGAATCTCCTTGGTCGCACGCGGTACTGCGAGCGCTCGAGCTCGATAGCCCCAACACTCGACGCAGTACCGGCTGGATCGCAGCTCGTTTGGGGGTCGAGACGCGAGAGGTCGAGACCGGGCTCGAGATCCTGCAGCGCACCGGACAGGTCGAACAGATCCGTGGACAATGGCGGGTCAACCGCGTCCTAAGTGTCGACACGAGTGCCGATCCCGTCAGGGCGCGCAAGCTGAAGATCGCTTGGTCGGAGGTGGCTCTGAATCGACTGCGCGACGGACACAGGGGAAACTTTGGATACAGCCTGTTCTCGGTCTCCCGGCGAGACTTACGGCGTCTGCGGGACTTGCATCTCGAATACCTAAGGGCCATGCAGAATCTCATTGCGCAATCGGCACCGGGCGAGTGTGTCGGTCTGTATTGCGCTCAATTGATGGATCTTGCAGCCGCGGATAACGCACTTGGTCCGTAGCGTTGACGTCTTTTCTTGGGGACCCATACCGCGCGACGTCGTAGCTCGTGAAGGAACATTCACGGGGTACGTGCCCTGCCTTTTTTGTTTGGTGCGTCGCGGTGACGACTGCGCGTGCTTGGGCGACGAGGTAGTCAACGAGCGGGGCGATGGATACGATGGTCGTCGCCTGTTCGAGTTCCTAACGTTGCGTGCGCGGCGCGCCGATACGAATCTCAGCACTGCATACGGGCGGAGCCGCTATATTGACGGCTTCGGCGCTGCTCGAATCAGGAGGTAGGCTCGAAGTGGTCAAGTGGCGATTGATGTTGACGACGTTGCCCGTCGTCGTACTCGCGGTTTTGCTCAAGCTCTTCGTGTTCGATCGAATGCCGCTCGGGGGCGTGCTCGAGTTCTCCGATCTGGCATTCGTCTTGACTGGCGGAGTGTTTCTCGTCGGCTTCATGCTTGCGGGGACCATGTCCGACTACAAGGAAGCCGAGCGCCTTCCTGGCGAAGTCGTGTGCGCGCTCGAAACCATCGAAGAGACCTTCGAGCAGGCCGCAGCCAATAAGGCGTCGCTCGACGCTCTGTCGCTCCGTATCCTCGTTCGTGAGACCGCGGATACGATTGATAACTGGCTGTACCGACGGGCGAGTTACGAGCAAGTCTGTGCGGCTCTCGAAGGGCTGGCGCACGGCGGCCAGGCGCTGGAGAAAGTCGGCGTTGCGCCACCGATCGGCGTGCGGGTCGTCAACGAGCTGCATGGACTCCGACGTAACCTAACCCGGATGCACGTCATCTCCCGCACCGGGTTTCTCTCGACCGGATACGCGTTGCTCGAGACGCTGACGGTCGTTATCGTCGGCTTGCTAATGATTGCTCGGTTCAAAAGCATGCTTGCGGAGGGTTTGCTGGTCGCACTCATCACACTCATCTACGTCTACATGATTCGACTCATCCGCGACATTGACGATCCCTTTGAGTACAGCGACAGGGGTGTGGCCGGAGCGGCCGAGGTAGATCTCGAGGTTCTGCATGCCTACCGCAAACGCCTGGCTTCGCGCACGAAGCCGAACGTAGCGAGCCCTGCACGGCTCGCATCCGCCCGTCCCGCGGCGCCTGCCGCGACGATCCCGTCCTGAGATGCACCACTTCCGCGGAAGAATATGGGTCTACATATGCGCTTTCGACGCTCGGGTCCAAGACTACTAATCTGGATTACCACACTGACGACACTCGCCCTGACGGGGGTCGCCTTCTTGGTCACCTTGGGGTTGCACGAGAAGTCCAACGAGGGTGACTTCGAGTTGATCCACAAGGTATTCGAGACACGACGCGCAGCGCTCGAGGACGAAGCGGTGGAAGCCGCCGAACTCGTCATCTCGATGCCAACGGTGCGAAAGGCATTCCTCGAGCGCGATCGCCCGAGGCTCCTCGCCGAATGCAGTCGTATGTTCGCCATACAAAAAGAGAAGTACGGACTCGATCGCGCCGAGTTCCACGAGGCCTCGGGCGTCACGTTCTTGCGACTGCATCAACCCGACAA
This sequence comes from Myxococcales bacterium, assembly GCA_050263495.1. Taxonomy (GTDB): domain Bacteria; phylum Myxococcota_A; class Polyangia; order Polyangiales; family Polyangiaceae; genus FEN-1139. The sequence goes on from JBLNFG010000989.1 coordinate 4,052, forward strand.
GTTCGGGGACGACGACATGCAGCATCGTCCGATGCTCGTCGAGGCCCATCGCAACAAGGCCATTCGTCGTGGGATTGAGATCGGCGCTTACGGCCCTGCCGTGTCTGCGATCGTGCCAGTCCTGGACGACCAGGGTAGTTTCGCAGGCAGCTTCGAGATGGCACTCGATTTCGAGCCGGTGCTCGACGAGCTCAAGAGCACCTTCGAGTTCGAGGGAGCGGTGTTCCTCGATGAGCAGCTCCTGCGGGAAGTTGCGATCGCTCTCCCCGGAGACGCCGTCTCAGCGCGCAAGCGCGTCGGCCCGTACATTCGCCTGCACACGACCCACGAGGATCTGATGGAGGGACTCGTAACTGCCAAGGAGGTGGATGCTCCAGAACCCCGCAGCTACGAGCGCGAAGCCGACGGCACGGAATGGGGCGTGGAGCTTCTGCCCCTGTATGATCACGCGCACAAGCGCGTTGGCGCCGTCGCGCTGGCGCATGACTTCGGTGACGATGAATCCGTGGCGCGGCGCGCCTTCGTTTGGCAGGGGCTCGCCACACTGTTCGGGTGCGTCGTGATGGCCGGAGCGATTCTCGTCGTCATTCGGGGCAAGCTACTGGCGCCACTAGCCGCGTTGAACGGTCGTATGGCGGCCTTGGCACACGGCGAGGAGGCTCCACCCGCCGATGCAATCGACACGTACTGCGACGAGCTCAAGGAGCTGGCGAAGAACTACGAGGCACTCCGGAGCCGGAGGGATGTTTGATGCGGCAGCTAGCTCTGCGCGTGTTCACACCGCTGATCGCGATTCTGGCGCTTGCGGTCTGCCTATTCGGCAGCCTCGGGCGCGCCCGCGCG
>JBLNFG010000990.1:0-7280 GCA_050263495.1 Myxococcales bacterium
AAGCGAATAAAGGGACGCTCTGCTCGCGTGCTGGCGCGGACAATCGCTTCCGCTACCCGTTCCTTGCCCGTGCCGCTTTCGCCGGTGATGAGTACCGTGACGTCTCTTGGCGCGATTCTCGCGACAAACACCGCCAACCGGCTCATGCTCGACGAACCAAATACCATCGCCTGGCAGAGGTGGTTTTCGCTCTCCAACCGCTCGTTCTCGCGGGACAGCTGGATCACCTCGAGCGCCCGATTCACTACGGCCAACAGCTCGTCGATCTCGAACGGCTTACGAAAATAATCATAGGCACCAAGCCGCATGGCCTCTACCGCGTGACGCTCCGAACCATGCGCAGTAATGAGGATGACGCGCAGCTGCGGCTGCTCCGCACGCAAGATGCGCAATAGTTCGAGCCCATCCATTGGCGCCATGCGCAAGTCGGTAATCACCAGGTCGAACTGCGAGGCACGCGCAAGCGCCAGAGCGGCTTCGCCATGCTCGGCCAGTTCCACCTCGAGCCGACTGTCGCGCAAGATCTCCGAGAGTGTGTACCTAACCCCAGCATCGTCGTCGACGACTAAGACACGCGCACTCATTGCTTCTCCTCACCGTCGGGCCCCCGCCTCGTCACAGCGATTTTGCGCGGGTTTGTCAGGTCGAATTCCATCAGTAAAGCCTCTTTCTGGGAAAGCCTAAGTCGTTTCCCTCGACTTGGGCTCCGGCTGCTCCTTCAATCTTTCCGGTTGCTGGGCACGAACACTTCCTGCAACAGTCGAGGCGAGTGGCAAACGCAGGGTAGCTCGACATCCTCCGCGCTGACGGTTCTCGAGCGTAACGTCGCCGCCGTGCTGCCGAGCCAGCCCTCGAGCGACGTTCAAGCCCAACCCCGAGCCTCCCTTTTTGCTCGTTACGCCTGCGTCGAATACGCGCCCCGCAAGCTTCGATTCAATGCCTGATCCGTCATCATCCAGGGTGAGCTCGATCTGATCGTTCGTCGTGGAAAAATTGATCTGGATCACACCGCCGACGGGGCTCGCGTCGAGGGCATTCTGGATCAAATTGACCAAAATCTGCCGCACCTTGCGTTCGTCACAGATCGTCGTGGTTTCCGGTGGGGAATGCAGCTCGAAGCGCACGTGGCGCAGCTCCGCCAGCCCTTCGTGCATGATACATACGTCACGAGCGATTTGACTTAGTTCGCGTGGTGCCAAGCTGAGCGGAACCAGCGGACGTGAGAGATTCAGGAATTCCTCCAGGATCCCCTGCATTCGATCGGCCTCGCGACGAAGAACGGTTAGCGGCTCCAGCTCTGGCCCGTGAGACCGCTTTGCGAGCAAGGCGGCCAGTCCCTTGATACTTGCCAGCGGGTTCTTGAGCTCATGCGCAATTTCCCCGGAAAGCGAGGTCAACTCGGTCAATTGCTCTTGATGCATACGCAGTGAATCCTGCTTTGCACGTACCTCTTTCTCGAGCAATCGGATCGTAATGCGCTGAATACGGTACCCAATCTCGGCCGCGCCACGCAGAATCATCGAGTCGAGCGTGCCAACGATGAACGGCCATGCCGCATGCGCACCAGAGAGTCCACTCGGATTGAAGGGCGATGGAATGAGCGGTCCGATCAATTGCGTAAAGTCGAGTACGGCTGCGAGGGCGATGGACGCGATCTGAACGCCAACCAAGCGCAGGCTGTGTTTGCGATCGAGGATTGCCCCAGCGGTGTATGCCACGAACAGCATAGCGGCGACGATAGGACTGAACACGCCACCGGTCGCAATCAGAAGTGCCGGATGAATGGCCATCCCCACGAAGCTTACGACCCGGCGCACGAACAAGAAGTCCACACGGTCCCGCCGGAACTTATACAAGACGAAGAGGCTCGTCGCGCTCGTGAGAGCGAGACCTATCATGATGCGACGCCAAAGCGTGTCGTCCAATACGACCACGACACCACCCAGAAGTAACGGAAGCGGCGCAATCACGAAGCGCAGCCGCGCGAAGGTCTCCGTGATCTCATCCCCGAATTCTCGCCGCAAGCTCTCCAACGCGAAGGCGGGTTGATCCAGACCACTGGTCATGCTTGCCGTATTGGGGGGCATCGATGGAACGCCATGATAGCTGCCGATTCGGAAGGGACGGGCCAAGCCTTGGTACATTCGCACCGGCCCGGTGGCAGTAGCTCGAGCAGATGCCGAAATCGACGCCATTGGCGAATCAGTAAGCAAAATCTCGACCAATCGCGGACGCTAGCCTGACTGGCTCAGCCCCGCGTCAGAAGTAATCGCTTGTCGTGGGATTCGAATTGCCCGATCCGAAAACCCGGATGGGAACTCGGGGCCTATGGAAGAATGCGCCGTAGCCGCTGGTCGCGGCTTGGCATGCTGAGTGCTTTTGGCATCGCTTGGCACCAGTGGAGCACTCCGTTGCCTCCATGAACCCGTCTCCCTCGGAACCACCCAGATGAAACGTCTACTGATCGTCGCTGCCCTGCTGACCACTGCGCTGATCGTCGCGATTGCCATGAAGCTCCGCGCTCAGACCGCGGAACTCTCGGGGCCACCCGGTGGATCCGGCGTCATTGAGGGCACTCAGGTAGACGTAGCTACTCAGATCACAGCGCGGGTTGAGCAGGTTGCGGTGAAGAAGGGTGAAGCGGTGAAGCAGGGGCAGCTGCTGCTGAACCTCGATTGCGCGGACGTGAACGCGGCGATTGCAGAGGGTCAGGCGCGGGTAGCGATGGCCGAAAGTCAAGTCGCCGCGGCACGTGCATCCAAAATTGCAGCATTGCGTTCGACCGGCGTTGCTATCGCTCAAGCTGCCGCGGCCAAGACTCGAGGCGAAGCGTTGGAGTCCCGCAAAGCAATCGCCGAACGCAATGTCGCGCGCCTGGCTCAGGTGGGCGAGAGTGTTGCCGCCGCGACGCTGGACCAGACTCAATCCGAGGCCAGTTCGTTGGCACTCGAGCAGCGGGCTGCCGTCGAGTCAGCGCGCGCTACGGCTGCGCAAGCTAGCGTCGCAGCAGCCCAAGGTAATGCCGCTCAAGCGAGTGAGTCAGCCGCGCAGGCAGCCGTGGAAGCGGCCAAAGCGGGGCTACAACGGTCGCTGTTGCTGCAACGTGAGTGCGAGATCCGAGCGCCGCGGGGCGGTGTCGTGGAAGAGGTGTTCATCGAATCGGGCGAGATTGCGTCGCGTGGGGCCGCGCTGCTGCGACTGGTCGATTTGAGAGAAGTCAAGATCGTGTTCTATTTGCCCAACGCGGAACTGTCTGCGATTGCTGCTGGGAATACGGCAAGCGTTACGGCGGATGCCTACCCTGGGCAACGCTTCGAAGGAAAGGTCACCACTATCTCGATGGAGGCCGCGTTTACTCCACGCAACATTCAGACTCGTTCGGATCGCGATCGATTGGTGTATCCGGTGGAAGTGACGTTGCCCAATCCCGACGCGCGCCTGCGACCAGGTATGCCGGCCGAAGTGCGCATGAGTCCACGCCAATGACCCAACGACGTATGGACGATCTCGAGGCGGGTGTTGTGCTCGAAGCTGACAACGTGTCGCGCCATTTCGGTGAGATCCGAGCATTGTCAGGCGTGTCCCTTCGGGTCACGAAAGGACAACTCTTTGGCCTGGTTGGTCCGGATGGTGCGGGCAAAACCAGCCTGATCCGGGCCCTTTCTGGTTTGATCGACGTGGATACGGGCGAGATCCGCGTGTTCGGCAAGAACCCGCTGCGAGACGCCAGCCTGCGCGACAGGATGGGCGTAATGCCGCAGCACTATAGCTTGTACGGCGATCTGTCGATCGCGGAGAACCTCAAGTTCTTTGCGGATCTCTATTGCTTGTCGCGACGCGAGTACCAGAACCGGTGCGAGCGACTCCTCGAACTCACCCGATTGGCACCCTTCGTCGAGCGTAGAGCCGACGCACTCTCCGGCGGCATGTACAAGAAGCTCGCTCTGGCGTGCGCACTACTACACGAACCCGCCGTCCTGCTCTTGGACGAACCGACCAATGGCGTCGATCCCGTCAGCCGCAGAGAGCTGTGGCAATTACTCTATCAGTTTGCCGCCGACGGCATGGCAATCCTGATTTCGACTGCCTACATGGACGAAGTCTCGCGCTGCCACCAAGTCTGCCTGTTGCATCAAGGGCGCGTTATTGCCGACGGGACACCACAAGACCTAGTACGGCAAATGGCTCTGCCCGTGTTCGAGGTTCGGGGGGGCGAGCGCGAGGAGCTTCACGCTTGGTTCAATGGGCAACCCGGCATTGTGGCAGCATCCCCTGCAGGGGAACGACTTCGAATCGTACTTGATCCCAATGTGGTGGAAAACGTCGAAGTGGGACTGCGGGCTTTTGGTGCAAGCCTGCAGTCCGTCCCGGCGGACTTCGAGGACGTGTTTCTCGCCAGCATCCAGCATCGTGATGAACGACCGCCTTCGAAGGAGCGAGCATGAGCGAACGTAGCATCGTAGTCGATCATCTGCGGCGCACGTTCGGCAGTTTCGTGGCAGTAGACGACGTCTCTTTCGAGGTGAGTAAGGGAGAAATTTTTGGATACCTAGGGGCGAACGGCGCCGGGAAGTCGACCACAATTCGCATGCTGTGCGGCCTCTTGTCGCCAAGTGGCGGTCAGGCAACCGTGGCGGGCTGCAAGTTGGGCGCCGATACCACCCTGTTGCGTTCGCGGATCGGGTACATGTCCCAGAAGTTTTCGCTTTATCTCGATCTACCGGTTGACGCCAATATCGAATTCTTTGGCGGTGCGTACGGGCTTTACGGCAAAGCGCTCGAGCGTCGTCGCGACGAGATCCTCGAGCGCACGGGGCTCTCTGAGCTGCGCAAATCGACGACGGCCGAGCTGCCTTCGGGCACACGGCAACGCCTCGCTTTGGGTACTGCTCTGCTCCACCACCCACAGATAGTCTTTCTCGACGAACCAACAGCAGGGGTCGATCCTGCAGCGCGACGGATGTTTTGGACTCTGATCCGCGAATTGGCGCGTGAGGGTACGACCGTTTTCGTTACGACTCATTACATGGACGAGGCGGAGTACTGTGCGCGGATTGGTCTGATGGTGTCCGGGCGGCTCGTTGCGCTCGACGCGCCGAGCGCGCTCAAGGCTGCGTGGGTACCAGGCAGAGTCACATCGATCTATGGGTGTGAGCTCGCCACCGTGCGTGCGCTGCTCGCCGAGCGACCGGGAGTGCTTGCTGTCGAGTCTTTCGGTTCAAAGGTCCACGTACGGTTCGATCCGAACCTGATGGAAGCCAACGCGATTGAGCGCATAGTCGGCGCCGCATGCGGCGAAGGAGGCGTCGCCTTCGAGCCTGCCGAGGTGTCGCTCGAAGACGTATTCCTGGCAGCCGTCGCGCAGCCCGTGCCTCCGAAGCAATCCGTAGCACCGAGCCGAGCGGCGGTACCTGGGGGTGCGCCGTGACGCGTGCAGTCGCACTCGTCAATGTCCTTCGGCGCGTCCTCGCGATGGCGCAGAAGGAGTTGTCCCATATCCGCCGCGATCCGCAGACGCTCATCATGTCGCTCGGCATGCCCGTTGGACTTCTTCTGCTGTTCGGATTCGGAGTTAGCTTCGACCTCGAACACCTCCCCATCGCAGCTGTCGATCAGGATCAATCCAGCGTTTCGAGGCAGCTGACCAGAGACTTCGACGCTTCGGGCGATTTTGTCGTTACCTCGATTTTGGACGACGTCACGGAGGGCGAGGCGCAAGTGCGTCGAGGCAAAGCGGTGGCCGTGCTCGTCATCCCGCGCGGGTTCAGTCGTGCTCTCGGTCGTGGGGAACGGGCCGAGTTACAGCTGATCGTGGACGGCTCGGATTCGACCACCGCGAACCAAACACTCAATAAGGCGGAAGCCAGTGCCGCAGCTGCCGTAACGGCTCCCGGCATCTCGTCGGTCACTGTCCCGCGTATCGTCGCTAACACGTGGACGCTGTACAACGCAACCGGGAGCTCGGCGCTCTTGCTCGTGCCAGGGCTCATGGCGATGATTCTTGCGACGGTCTGCGTGCTCCTGACCGCGCTTACGGTCGCTCGGGAGTGGGAGCGTGGCTCGATGGAACAGCTCTTTACCACGCCGATTCGGCGCGGTGAGTTGATTCTCGGCAAGTTGCTGCCCTACATCGGTCTAGGGTTTCTCGGCGTGCTGCTAGTACTCGCGACCGGGGCTTGGATCTTTCATGTTCCCATCCGCGGGTCTTTACCGACACTCATGTTGGCGGCGCTCCTATTTCTGATCGGGATGCTCGGTCAAGGGTTGTTCATCTCGGTGATTACCAAGAACCAAATGGTAGCGACGCAGGTAGGGGCGCTAACTTCGCTCTTGCCTGTACAGCTGCTCTCGGGGTTCGTCTTTCCTATCGCCAACATGCCATGGGCGTTGCAGGTGCTGGCCCAAATCTTACCCGCGACGCATTTCATGGTAACGCTGCGCGGCGTCATGCTGCGCGGCAATGGCATGCGTGAACAATGGGTCCACCTGCTCGCGCTGCTCGCGTTTGCGCTATTCATGGTTCTTATCAGTGCAATCAAGTTCCGTCGACGACTCGACTGAGTGGTTTTTGGTTGCTCGACGAGGGAAGGTGATTCGCGTGCTACCTCGATGGTTCATTCAATTGCTGGCTGTCGCGCTCAAGGAGCTCCGACACACCGTGCGCGATCGCCGCATGATGGCCATGTTGATGATCGCTCCGTTGATTCAGCTCGGTGTGTTCGGAGCTGCGGTCGACTTCGATGTCGACCGCGTACCAACCATCGTGGTCGATCATGATCGCACTGACACTAGCCGACGACACCTCGAGCGATTGTTCGCAGACGGAACGTTGGTTTGGCGTTTGGTTGCGGACAGCGAGGCCGAGGCACGTGCCGCCGTGGACGCAAACGAGGTATCCGTTGCTCTGATTATTCCACGGGGATTCGAGCGGGATCTTGGCAGCAACAGCGGGGCGCGCTTGCAGGTATTGGTAGACGGCACCGATCCGAACCGTGGTGCGATCGCGGCCGCGGCCGTTACCCGCTACGCGCGCAATGAGTCGTCGCTGCTAGCCAATCGGATGCTAGTGCGGCAGCGTGTCGCGCTTCAGACGTCGGCGCCCGCGGCGTCGCCGAGCCTCGAGATGGTGATCCCTCGGGTAGGTCAGATCGCATTCACGCCGCGCGTCTTGTACAACCCTCGTCTTCGCACCGCGATCTATATGGTGCCGGGCATTATCGCCTTATTGCTGCTGATGATCACCGTGATCATTACCGCCATGGGGCTGGCGCGTGAGCGCG
>JBLNFG010000991.1:0-5615 GCA_050263495.1 Myxococcales bacterium
CGAGGAATGTTGAACGCAATCATGACTGCTCCAAACACGAACGCGGGACGACTATCTGTCGTCCCGCGCGATTCGTGGAAAGATTGGGTCAACACCCAACGGTACTAGCCGAAATCAGCTCTCTGCTTCGATCGGAGCTGAACCAGCTGACCTCTTGCCACGCTTCTTGCCAGCCTTGCGACCAGCCTTCTTGGCAACCTTCTTGGCGGCCTTCTTGCCACGTTTGGCAACCTTCTTCGTCGCCTTCTTGGCGGCTTTCTTGCCGCGCTTCTTGCCGCGCTTTGCGGGTGCAGCTTCTGCAACCGGCTCTTCTACGGCGACCTTCTTGCCGCGCTTCTTGCCGGCTTTCTTTGCGGTCTTCTTGGCGGCTTTCTTGCCACGCTTCTTGCCAGCTTTCTTTGCTGCTTTCGGTGCGGGTGCATCCGCGACTACGACTGCCTTCTTCTTACGTGCGGCCATGGAACCTCCTACTACTTAGGATCTCTCGGGCTCAGCTGGTCGAACCGCCGACCCCGTTGCATCGCATATATTGCAATATAATGCGACCTGTCAACAAGTAATGAACGCCTGTCACCCCGCAACATCCGCACCATGCAGAATTGCAGAAGAAAGACGCTGAACCGGCCAATTGGCTGGTATCATCTGCGTAGGCCACGGAACGTATTCGCAGTGCTGTGCGCAGCTGGAATACTGTCGGCTGTGTGGCCTTTAAATCGTGAGGGAGCGATGACGAATTGGCTTGCTTTCCGGCGTTGCCGGGACGCTGGCTCGCCACGATTCGGCGCGAGCGAGTGCCCCGAGCGCGCTCTGCGCGACGCGGACTGCAAAGGTATTCATTCACTCTGGGCATCTCGAACGAACCGTTTCGAACCAACACAAGCGCTCTCGCATTCACCGAACTCGTGATCACGCCCGGGACCTGGTTGGGCATGCGCCGAGTTGGCTTTGTTCGAATGCGAACTCGTTCCTCACGTGGAGAAAGCATAAACCACAGTCGCTTCGAAATGTGAATTCATTTTTTCGAGATCGAAGGCGTCGCACTTCGAAGGTGTTGTCTCCCGACGTGCGTTGATCCGTTGGCGACCCGATCGCGACCCGCCTGCATCGTAGTGAGGGCTGGTGGGATACCCTTGCCTCTCTACCGTCGCGCACACCACCTGAGTTCGAAAACACGTCGAGAGGAGCCGCCCGTAGAACACCGATATTGGCCTAATTTCTGGGCTTCCATTCAATTCTCGAGCCCCTGCTACCAAGGTCGGTCCCTCTCAGATGCGGACCTGATCAATGAGCTTACGCAATTCTTCATTGAACTCCGAGACGCGTGCAAGATTTACGATGTGCCCCGCCCCCTCGAGTACGGACAACGTGGCACCGGGGATAAGTGTCGACAGTCTTCGGCAGGGTGTGACGGACCCAATGTCGTCACCTCCAACTACGATTCTCGTCGGTACGCGCAAGGCTTGAAGCTGAACGTCCAATTCCTCCACATCGTCAAGCGCTGCCAGCCCCAGCCGCAAGATCGCTGCCAACGACCAAGGCGCGTGCTCCAGAAATCCGGCGCGTATGAGTTCACGCGCTTTGGGATCGAAACGCGAATCGTCTCCCCACACGAACCTCGCTCCCGCCTCGGAGATGCCAGATTTCTCGATAGATTCCGCGAATTCCAAGGCCCACGGCCTGAGCTTGTTTGGTGGAGCGGGATAGGCTGATAGCAGCAAGCCGGCAACGCGTTCGGGATGCCGTAGCGTATAGGCGAGTGCTACCGCCGAGCCCAGGCTCAAGCCGCCGACAATGACTTTTGTCGTTGCGTGAAGTTGTACGACGGAGGCCAGGTCATCGACGAGGCAGGAAAAGCGATATGCCCCCGGTGGCTCGGGCTTCTCACTACGAGCATGTCCACGTTGATCGTAAAGCACGAAACGTACCTCGCCCCCAAATGCTCGTGCTTGTGGCCGAAAGTTGCGGGCACTTCCTCCGAAGCCGTGGCAGAGCACCACCGTAACCAACGACTCAGCGCCGTTCGAGTTCTGGTCGTGGTTTGGTTCCACCACCTCGACGTGCAATTTGGCCTGAATACAGGGTGTTTCGTCGGTGTTGCGCTGGTCCATGCCCAACATACCTAGCAGCGGCCGAACCCACAGCAACCCACGCTCAAGGCCCCCGCTGCACGTTGCGGAATCCTCTCCACCGCGGTTAGCGCTGCGTACTGGAGGTGGCTTGACCAACAGGCGATCATCCCTTAGAGCGGCACCACTGCATGCGACTCGACGACCTCAACCCCCCCCAACGCGCCGCCGTCACCACGTTGAGCGGGCCATTGCTGGTGTTGGCTGGCGCGGGAACGGGCAAGACGCGTGTCATCACCTACCGTATCGCCCAACTGATCAAGAACGGGATCGCCCCCGAGCGCATCCTCGCCGTAACATTCACGAACAAGGCCGCTCGCGAGATGAAGGACAGGGCGATGGCATTGCTTCGCGCTGGAGCCAAGCGACGCAAGGGGCCAACCCCCGAGATTTCCACCTTCCATTCCTTGTGTGTCCGGATTTTGCGCAGAAATGCTGGGGTGCTGGGTTACCCGGAGCGGTTTTCCATCTTCGACCGTGGTGACCAGGAGACGTTGGCTCGACAGGCACTACGAGAAATTCGCGTCGGTCACGAGACGTTGCGCCCCGCCGAGCTCCTTTTCTACGTGGGCAACTGGAAGAGCGCGGGCCTGGCTCCAGACGCCGCCGAGCAAGCGGTCGCGATCAGCCCCAAAGGCGATAAGGAACTCATCGCCGCGCTCGCTTACAAGCGATACCAAGCGCAGCTGAAGTCGACCGGGTCCGTTGACTTCGACGACCTGTTGCTTCTAACAGAGCAGCTTCTGGAGAAGCATCCTGCCGTTCGTCGGGCCGAAGCAGACCGCTTTGATCACATCCTGGTAGACGAGTACCAAGATACGAACGCGCTCCAGTATCGCATCACCCGACACCTCGCATCGGGTCATCGCAATCTCTGTGTCGTAGGCGACGATGATCAGTCCATTTATGGCTGGCGCGGCGCCGAGGTGACGCACATCCTGCATTTCTCTGACGACTGGCCCGAAGCCCACATTGTCCGTCTGGAGGACAATTATCGTTGTCGAGCACCAATTCTGGACCTTGCGAATACACTGATTGCTCGCAACCGTACGCGCCACCAGAAGACATTACGTCCCGCCCGCGACGGGGGGGAAGCTCCGCGCTTCGTGCGGTGCGAAGAGGAGTTGGCAGAGGCCCAAAGTGTTGCGAGCGAGATCCGTCGCATGCTCGATGACACGCTGCAGCAACCCCGAATTCGTCCCGTGGATATTGCCGTGCTCTTCCGCACCAACGAGCAGACGCGGGCGTTCGAGATGGAGCTGCGGAAGGTTCGCGTTCCCTATGTCATCGTGGGCGGGACGAGCTTCTACGATCGACGTGAGGTCAAGGACATCCTTTCGTACCTTAAGGTGCTGGCGAATCCCTCCGACGAAGTGAGCCTGTTGCGCGTCATCAACTGCCCGCCGCGTGGGATCGGCCCAACCACGGTCGAGCATCTATTAAAGGAGGCGGTGTCCCGCGGTGACCCCCTGTGGAACGTGCTCCGGGAGAGTGTTCGCCAACCAGACATTGTGCCGTCCGCTCCTGAGCGAGTGGCGACCTTCGTCGGTTTGGTGGAGCGTTACCGCACGCGAGCCATTCAGGAGCCGCTGCCGGAATTGATTCGAGCGTTGATTGCCGAGATTGGCTACAAGGCTGAAATTGAGCGCCTGTACAAGACCCCGCGCGACATCGAGGCCAGAAATGCGGCCATCGAAGAGATCGTCAATGCAGCGGCCGCGTACACCCAGCAGACAGAGACTCCGACCCTTATCGGGTTCTTGGATGACTGCACGCTCGTCGGCCGCGACGATCAAAGCCAGAGTGACGATTCGGAGCAGCGCAAGAATGCGGTTACGCTGATGACCCTGCACAGCGCCAAGGGTCTCGAGTTTCCCCACGTGTTCTTGGTGGGCATGGAGGAAGGGCTTCTACCGCATCAACGCTCAGTGCTCGAGGGCGGTGGCGCCGGCATCGAAGAGGAGCGAAGGCTCTGTTATGTGGGCATCACACGCGCTCGCGAGACATTGACCTTGAGCTACGCCAAGGGACGAATGAAGTGGGGAAAGCTGAGGCCGAGCATTCCCAGTCGATTCCTGTTGGAGATGAGAGGAGACGACGAGCGAGCGCGCAAAGTTGCAGAGATGTCGAAGGCGCTACTCACCCAAAATAGCGGCCATCAGTCTCGTGAGCGCACGACCGTCGACCAAGCAGCCGAAGCCGATGCCGCGGACGAAGGTGAGGTGGCAGCGGCGAGTGACGTTAAAGGGGAGCACGGCGCTGATGCTCAATCGAGCCGACGCAGCTCGGCATCCAGTCGTTCATCGAGCGCGTCACGCCCAGCCGTTGCGGGTGCCGCTGGCGCCGATAAGGAACGCGCGCGCCGCCAACGCACGAGCAAAACCGCCAAACCGACCCCTGCCAAACCTATGCCCGCCCAGCCAAATAAGGCTGCTCCCGCGAGTGGCACGCGATCTGGCACCGCGCGCAAGCGCGACCCATAACGATCAATCAGATCTGCTTCCACTTGCTCAGGCGTTTCTCCGGCCTTGAGTCGAGTGCGAATCTCGCGACGCAGCGCATAAGCGATTTCGGATCCGTGCGTGTCGAGCGTCTGGTTCCAACAGCACGGCGCTAGTAGTCGACCTTCGAGGCGCTCTGCGCCTGCGATTCGCTCGGTCAAAATGCCCGAGACGGATTGTCCGGTGTTGGTCACGTGCGGCTCGGCTGAGCACACCTCTGCTCGAACGAAAATTAGAAGCGCCAGGCAGGACGCCGTAGCTTTTGCGGTCCTCAGAAGCGCCCGCGGAAGGTGCATCACGGAGCTACTCTGCCACGCTCGCGCAGGGATTGCATCCAGACAGGCGGAGCGAAGAATGGGGCTACTTGCACCCAGCCGAGCTCGAGTGATCGCCGCAGTCAGCTCGGGCTGATTCGCTGGTATTCCTATCCTAAGTACGTGCCGATCGCCCTTCTGGCGCTATTACGATGCGACTCGCCGCAAGCACCGGTCCGTCGACCGCGACGCACTAACCAACCCATGACAAGCAGCACCAAAGATCACGTTGGCCCGGGATCTGGCAAGATGTTCGACAAGATCGCCGGGCGATACGATCTCCTTAATCGAGTGATGTCCCTCGGCATGGATGTTTCGTGGCGCAAGAAGGCCGTCGCTGCGTTGGCATTGCGCGATGGCGATCACGTCCTCGATTTGGCGACGGGCACGGCCGATCTTGCTATCGCGCTCACCCAAGCAAAACCATCCGTGCGCGTAACGGGCCTTGACCCGTCGGTCAACATGATTGACGTGGGACGTGAGAAGATCGAACGAATGGGTTTGCGTGACCGCGTCACCTTCATAGAGGGGGACGCGCAAGCGTTGCCGTTCCAAGACTGCAGCTTCGATGGCGTGACCATGGCTTTCGGGATTCGTAACGTCCCTAATCGACTCGCTGCGCTCAAGGAGATGGCGCGCGTCGTGCGACGAGAGCGGCACGTGTGCATCCTCGA